>JBDUCK010000389.1:0-3077 GCA_040003485.1 Ferruginibacter sp.
GAGTAAGAGAATGACTGAATAAAGAATGGGGAATTGTGAGAAGCGAAATATTTTTTTGGCGTTCCGTAGCAGGGTAAAAATCAGCATTTATCCGGTCCGCCGCGGTGGATGTAGCCCTCGTTCCTCTGGGATGCCGCTGCCAATCCCGCCGCTTTTGGGCAGAAGAATATTACTTCACCTAATCAACAGCATATTCAATTATCTTTTAGTTTGCAGAAAGGAATAAATGATCCTTTTATTTTAGATGGAGTTTCGGGCATCTTGTATAATAATTTACCACCGCTAAGAAAAGTAGAGGGAATCTTAATTATTTCACCAGTTTTTAAATAGAGAAAAGTTAAGGTGAATTCTCCCCAAGGACATCTTTTGCCTTTATTTTGCCGGATAATTATTTTCTCAACATCAGATTTATTATACTCTTTAATATTGTTGGGATTTCCCCACCAAAAAATTTTACTTCCCTGAGAAAGTTGAAGAGTTTTATTTTTAGAATATAAATAATAATTGACTAATAAAATGTAATTGATACCACCATATAATAAAAAAAACAATGGGGAAATTATAAACACAAAAGGTTGGAGGGGTTTGTGCGGATGCCCAAACATAAACATAAAAAATAGAAAGATTAATGTAGCACTAAAAATGATAGTTCCAAAATCAAGCAGTTGCCACAAAGTTTTTCCTCTTACAGTATAAATAAACTCATTGGTAATAAAATGCTTGTTGATGTTTTTAAAGATGGTATTTTCTTTTTTATAAGTAGTAAAATCAATAGTTTGGTGTTCAAAAAAATATTTAATAAACGGGTAGGATAATTTGTAATTGATAAAACTTTTACTGTATAAATGTTCACCATCAAAAAAGTTCAGCACAAATTTGTTATTAAAATAAAGCTCTAATTTAAGGATACTGTCAGGACTGTATTCAAAACTAACAGATGGGCAGGTAAGATCAATTATGATATGTTCCCTTTGCTTATTCCAGGGAAAATTTTCAATAGTATTAAGGGCAGTTTGAAAATCCACATTTTTTATGCCCGTAAATTCTCCGGGTTCGAAAGTATTGTACTGGATTTTGCAGGTGAGGTTCACTAAGTATTTTAAATAAAATTAAGGCATAATGGTGTATTCACTCACATCTTTTCTTCATAAATATTTTATTCATTTCAGTGTATTAACTTGCAGCTATGCAACAATATTTAGATCTAGTAAAACATATCATCAAAACCGGCACCGATAAAAGCGACCGCACCGGCACCGGCACCCGTAGTGTTTTTGGGTATCAAATGCGGTTTAACCTGCAGGAAGGATTCCCACTGATTACTACTAAAAAAGTACATTTAAAAAGTATCATTCACGAGTTGCTTTGGTTTTTAAAAGGCGATACCAATATTGCATATCTTAAAGAAAACAATGTAAAAATATGGGACGAATGGGCAGACGAAAATGGCGACCTGGGCCCGGTGTATGGCAAACAATGGCGCAGCTGGGCCGGTGCAGATGGAGTAGAAGTGGACCAGGTTTCCGATTTAATTCAACAAATAAAAACAAACCCCGATAGCCGTAGGCTCATCATCAGTGCCTGGAATGTGGCCGAGTTGCCAAAGATGAAACTAATGCCCTGCCATTGTTTGTTTCAATTCTATACCTCACCCCCAACCCCTCTCCAAAAGGAGAGGGGGGTAAAAGGCAATCTTAGTTGCCAGTTATATCAACGTTCGGCGGATGTATTTTTAGGTGTGCCTTTCAACATTGCATCGTACGCATTGTTTACCCTGATGATTGCACAGGTATGCGATATGGAACCGGGTGAATTCATCCATTCTTTTGGCGATGTACATTTATACAAAAACCATTTTGAACAGGCAGAGCTGCAATTAACAAGAACTCCTTTTACATTACCGCAGATGAAAATAAACCCGGCGGTAAAAAATATTTTCGATTTTAAATTTGAAGATTTTGAACTGGTAAATTATGAAAGTCATCCGGGCATTAAGGCGCCGGTAGCGGTGTAGAAAGAATTCTGTTAATATTTAATAAGAGTAATAACCTATTCCCCGCTGTCGCCGGCATTCTCTAATCCTTCAAACGCACCTGCATTCCCGTCAGAATGTTCCTGGTTCAAGCCTTCTTCTTTAGATGTCTTTATATTGTCTTTACTTATCGGATTTTCCTGTTGGCGATTATTGCGGTTGGCATCTTCGCCCAGCGCACCGGGAGAACTTGTGGCTTGCGTTTTTTTATATTCTTCTTTCTTACTTGTATCGTTCATAAAAAGGTTTTGTTTTTAACCAGAGAATGGCATGCCAAACTGCAAAGCGATTACTTAAATTGATAAGTTGCGAAAGCATGCGGCTGATAAAATAGCTCAGACATAAGTAAGATGAGCGTGAGAATAACGCCGGCTATGGTAAAGATCATTCCCTTCTTAAAAATTTTTGTTTCAGGCTTAAACATCCAGAAAGAGGATATCACAAAAAATAACAGGGAGGCGGCAAAAAATACATTGAGAAAAAATAGAGGTTGTTTGGTAGAAGCTTTATGCAGTTGCGTAAGTTTATTTAAAATGCGGGGCAATTCTCTAACCGTGTAATTTGCTTCCCCGGTTTTGCTGTTATACGTTCCCTGCTCAAAATATTGAATATCACCTTCAGTACGGGTGAATTTTAGCTCTCTTATTTTAATGGCTTTGCCCACTTCAACTGCGGTAATGCCTGGTGCCAGCATTGCGGCTGTATGTTTCTCGTTTTTTAGAAAATTAGTGTCACGAAAGATCAATACTGTGCCGCTGAGTGCATAGACCGCCATGATACCGGGTAAAAAAAATCCGATATAGCGGTGCAGGATGCGCATGTAATAATTAAGCGGTTTGCTGTTGTCCATAATTGCGGGTTATTCATTTTTAAAAAAGCTTAAAAAACACGCAATCATATGAACTGATTTTAATTAAAATACAAACGATGCGTTAATTTTTGCTTCCCCAATCCTTTCGGGTTATACATTCCCAACAGGATAACCTCCAATTGAACCAACAGGGAAATTTTATTTACATTTAGCAACGGTTATGGCAGCCATAAT
>JBDUCK010000390.1:0-3067 GCA_040003485.1 Ferruginibacter sp.
CCTGAGTCCGTCTCCGTCAATGATGGATTCGCTTCCCGTGGCGAATGGCAGCTGCAGGCTGACACTGAATCGCCTCGAAAAAGCGTACGTCGCGTTGAGCGTGGCAATATGAATATGGATGTCGATTGGTTGTCCACTTGGCGCCGCTTCCGGGGTGTACCGGTGCCCGGTGTACAAGTCGTCGGCATGTAGAAAACGATACGCCACCCCGAACTGCCACTCATGGTCGTTGAGATACGCGTTGTCGATCGCTCCGAGGCCGGGGGATGTAAATCGGATGGGCATACATCCCTGGGCGGGCAAGCCGGAAACACTCGCCAGCAGTCCGAGGAGGACAACTCCGGAGACGTACAACCGTTCGAGCCTGCCAAGTGGGTAGAATCGCATGGTGACCCCCTAGATGAAAGACCGCTGAAACACATGCTTACAAGAAAGAAAGCGTAGCACTCGCCAACTACCGGACATCCCCACCTGCTCGTCCACTCTGGCTCAGACGCCCGCCCTTCGTAACAGCATTTGAAAATGAGGACTACTGCGATAGGCCCGAAAGGAGGCGTTAGTCCGCAGCCCGAACAGCCCAAGGTCGTTTTCACTGATTGCCTTGTCGAGCCAGCGATACATACTCGAGCTGTCCTGGACTCCCGCGTACACCTGAGCCACGGAGATCGCGTTGACAAACTGCCGATTTCTCGTGCGACTCTCCACCGAATCCAAATACTGTCTTACCTTGTCGCGTTGGTTGCACAGGATCCAAACACGGACAGTGAAGCCATATTCCAAAGAGCTGAACGGCCAGGAAGGTGTCGGAAGTATCTCGAGTGCCTTCCCGCACCTATGCTGTTCGGCGTAGACGAGAGCCAGCTGGTTCTGCGCGAATCGGAAGTTCTTGTCCATCTTCAATACCGCGTCGAGTTGGTGCTCCGCTGCCTGCAGGCTGTCGAGATAAAAGAGCACTGTTCCGACTCGAGTGCCGACGATCAGCGACCCCGGGTCCAGCGCCCACCCACGTCGCACTGAAGCGAGCGCGGAATCGCGCTGGTTGGTGCCATTGTACGCCCAGGCCTGAAACAACCATGTCGCCGATTGGGTTGAATCGAGCGCGAGCGCCTTGGCAAACTCCGCCTTGGCACCAGCGTAGTCGCGCTCGTAGAAGACCTTGTTGAACCCATATTGTGTGTGAGCGTACGCGGAGTTGCTATCGAGCGCGAGCGCGTGAAGCACGTCGATCTTGGCCTCGGCGAAGAACGGCCGCGGCGCCGAATCGCCGAATACACCGCTAAGGTTGAGCGCGTTCGCGAGCCCAGCCCATGCCTCGGCGTACGTCGAATCCAGACGGATGGCTTCCCTGAACAGCCTGATCGCGTTGGTCAATCCTTCGGGCGTGCGCTGCTCCGCATACCAGCGCGCGAGCATCAGTGTGTCGTGCGCCGCAGGATTGGCCGTCCTGCGCACGTGGGAGACAGCGAGCTGTGCCGAAGACTGCGAGAGCCGAAAATCGGATGCAATCGACTTTGCGACGCTGTCTTCCAGCGCGAATTTTTTATCCGCACTATTGGTGAATGACACGGAACGCAGGCTCACATTGCGAACCACGTCGTAGAGTCGCGCCGTGATCCGGATCGATCGTCCTTCCCGGCGCACGGCTCCCGTCAGCAACGTTCCCACCTGCAACGCGTTGCCAATCGCTGCCAGATCATGCTCCTGGCGAAAGCGCGACGCGGATGCGAGAGGGCGTACCGTCAGCCCGGGCACATGCGTAAGCTCATCGAGAATTTCCTGCGGCATCTGATCGCCCAGATACGCGTCGGCCGAATCCTCGATCTGAAAGGGCATGGCGGCGATCGAGAGGCTCGGTGCATCGCTTCGCAAGAGCCCACGATGGTGCACCAAATACGCGATGGCACCCATCAGCGCGAGCACCGCGACAGCGCCGACCACGCGCCTCGGCAGTCGACGCGCGCTCCAGGCGCGCGCAGGGCCTTGGCCCTCTAGCGATGACTGCATCGCCGCCGCAGTCACGAATCGCTTGGCCGGATCCTTCTCGAGCGCGGTGAGCACAGCGTCATTCACGTAGCTGGGAATTGCCTTGCGCGCCCTCGACGGAGGAACGGGCGCATGCGTGATCACCCGCGCCACGATCGCCTGCGAAGATGAGCCGACGAATGGAGGCTCGCCCGTGAGCATTTCGTAGAGGAGCGTCCCGACCGCGTAGATGTCGGACCGCGCATCGATCGTCCGGTCACCGAGCGCCTGCTCGGGACTCATGTACGCGGGCGTGCCGACCGACATCCCGGTTCCCGTCAGCCGCTGGTCGTTCGGACTCGGCGAGAAGGCGATGCCGAAGTCGGCGACGATCGCCCGCCCATCATGCAGGAGGATATTCTCGGGCTTGATGTCACGGTGAATCACGCCGTGACGGTGCGAATAATCCAGCGCACTGCAGATTTCCGTCGCGATGTGTATGGCATCGGCGACGGGCAGCTGACGCTCGCGCGTGAGCCGCTGCCGCAATGATTCCCCGTCGACGAACAGCATCACGTAGTACAACTGCCCCTCCGCCTCGCCGGAGTCGAAGAGCGGCAGAATGTGCGGATGCTGTACTTGCGCGGTGGTCCTGATCTCTTTGAGAAACCGCTCCGCACCCACGACGGCCGCCAGCTCCGGGTGCAGCACCTTGATCGCGACCAAGCGATCGTGCTTGAGATCGCGCGCGAGCCACACCGTGGCGGTCGCGCCGGCACCGAGCTCCCGCTCGATGACATATCTGTCGCTCAGCGCTTGCTGTAGGCGAGCATCCAAGGGAGGACTCGCGATATGACGAAGTGGGCGAACGCGATGGGGCGGGAAAATCCGCAGAGTCCGCCGCCGCGCTTCGCACCAGTATAGGCGGACCCAGCCTACCTGTCCAATCCGGACCGCTCAGTTCACCGCGTACGCCGTCAGCACCCTCGGCCCCGCCATGATCGCGTGCAGCTCCCCACTCTGGCTCCTCAGACGCCCGCCTTTCGCAAGAGCATCTGAAAATGAGGACTATCGCGATAGGGCCGAAAGTCAGGGACAAACCGCA
>JBDUCK010000094.1:0-10319 GCA_040003485.1 Ferruginibacter sp.
TATTTTTGGGCTGGTAAGGGTGGGGATGAAAAAAGAAAAAATGGAAGCTGATATTGAGGAAGTGGTATTGAAAGATGTAAAAGAAGAAAAATAGTTTTTAAGCTTTAATATTATCCAGCAATTTCCCCAGCCCATTTATTTTTATTTCATATAAAGTTTCTAACAGTTTGCCAATTTTATTTTTTGGAAAGCCCTTGCTCCAAAACCATTCCAGGTAGCTCACCGGTAGATTCCTTAAAATAGTTCCTTTATATTTTCCAAAGGGCATTTTCATAGTGACCAGTTCCAATAATAATTTGCCATCCGGCATGGGCACATCTTCCATAAAATTGAAATTATCTTCCTACCGATGGAACCACCGGCAGACTTTCATTACCATCCGCACTTACTGATTGTACTGCAAAAAAGTAATTGTCTTTTGAATAAGGCAACGTGATTTCTGTTCCAGAAGTAAAAATTTTCTTTTGCCAGAATGCGCTGGTAGTTTCTCTCATCATTACATAATATCCTTTGGGGCTGCCGGTTTTAGGCGCTTTCCAGTAAATAAGTGATGTGTTGCCTAATTTTTTTACATCAATTTTTACTTCATCAGGCATGCCTGGAGACTTTGCAAGGTTGGCAAGATTGCACAGGTTCATACCGGTATTTTTTCGCAGGTATTCAAAATCTATAAACTCTAACAGGTCGCCATATTGAATGCCATTTTCTTTTCTTACATCCTGGTGCTGATGATAATAATTTTCATTCATCTCTGTAAAACGCACCGCCGCAAAACCATTTTCTACATAAGGTGTATGATCGCCGCCACGTAAAAAACGATCATTACGGTAAACCAATACTACATCTAAATTATCAACATAGCGTTCCGCAGTTTCTTTTACATAACGGGCAAGCTGGCGGCTTTTGCCATCATTTTCTAACCCAAGCTGACGGATATTTTTTGCATTTTTATCTAATTCATAAGCAGGCAGCCCTTCACTAAACACCCGGATCTTTGTGTTCTCTATAATATTTGTTTCATTGCTGTTATTGCTGCCCATGATATCATTGTTCAGCACCGCTTCTATATTCCAGTTTTCTTTTTTTGCTTTATTGG
Source organism: Ferruginibacter sp. (assembly GCA_040003485.1). GTDB lineage: Bacteria > Bacteroidota > Bacteroidia > Chitinophagales > Chitinophagaceae > Ferruginibacter. Next base: position 1,097 of record JBDUCK010000094.1, read on the forward strand.
CCATAAAAGTAGAACCCAGTAAACCCTGCTCCTCGCCACTGACTGCTACAAAAATTATCGTAGCCGCAAAACTGCGTTTACTCATTATCCTGGCACATTCCAACACTGCAGAAGTACCACTGGCATCATCGTTTGCGCCTGGTGCATCGCCGGTACGATCAAGCACATTGGTACGCATATTATCCAGGTGGCCGCTGATTACAAAAATGCGGTTATCAGCAGGGTCTGTTCCTTTCAGAGTAGCCATTATATTACCTAAAAGCAAAACCGTATCTACTCTTCTTTTATCGGGTTGCAATGTAGTGGTGTCAATAAATGCCGTAAGCCTTCCATTTGATTGGCTTGCAAACTGGTTGAATTTATTAAGTACCCAGGTTCTTGCAGCACCAATACCACGTTTAGGATTCGTTTGAGTACTAAGCGTATTGCGGGTACCCAATGCAACCAAAGCTGTGATATAAGATTTTAAGGAATCTGCAGAAACTTCTTTTACCATTTTTTCTATTGAGGCATCACGTACGATGGTTGTTTGTGCTAACAGGGAGCTGTAAACGAAAAAGCAGATAGGGAGCAAGAATAATTTTTTTAGCATATCAGTAAGATTATAGTAAGAAATTTAGGTACTTTTAATTAAAAGGGTTTAAATAAAATGGCTTATCTATATTTACTTTTTTGCCTTGATGCAAAAAAGTAACAAAAAATCAAGGCTGCACAAAAAAGGCTAAAAATTTGAATGCCTGGCTAAAATGAAATTAGTTCAATCATTTGAATATACCCAAACTTAAGTACGACTTACAAACAAATTACAAATCCAAACATCTGTAACACCAATTTCATTTTTTAACGCCACACATTCAAATTTTCTTAACGCCTTTTTTGTGAGGCCACCAGGACAGTAATAAATTAAAAATTCTTTAGAGACTCATTCAACCGCATTTTTAAACTGGCTGTATTTCCGCCATTTTTCTATTACCTGCGCCATATCATCCGGCAGTTCACTGCTAAAAAGCATGGGCTCTTTTGTTGTGGGATGTATAAAGCCCAACTCTTTCGCATGCAGTGCCTGGCGTGGGCAAATGGCAAAACAATTATCCACAAACTGTTTGTATTTTGTATAAACAGTTCCCTTAACTACCCTGTCACCGCCGTAAAAATCATCATTAAAAAGCGGGTGGCCGATGTGCTGCATGTGTACCCGTATCTGGTGCGTACGGCCGGTTTCCAGGCTGCACTCTACCAGCGTTACATAATTAAAATTTTCCATCACTTTATAATGGGTAATGGCTTCTTTGCCATGCTCGCCATCGGGATAAGTAGTAAATAATTTTCTAAGGCGCTGGTTACGGCCCACATGCCCGGTAATGGTTCCTTCGGCAACATCAAAGTTTCCCCAAACCAGCGCAACATACCGGCGGTGAACCGTATGGTTAAAAAACTGCTTTGCCAGGTCGCTCATCACTTTTTGTTTTTTTGCCATTACGAGCAGGCCACTTGTATTTTTATCTATACGGTGCACCAGGCCAAAACGGGGCAGTTCGCTTTCATCAATTTCCGGGCAATTGGTTTTTAAATAATATGCCACCGCATTTATTAAAGTATTATCGGGATTGCCGCTGCCGGGATGCACTACCATGCCGACAGGTTTGTTTATGACGAGGATATCTTCATCTTCATAAACAATATTCAACGGAATATTTTGTGGGATGATTTCGGAAGATTCAGGCGAATTACTATCGTAAATAATTATTTTATCACCTGCTTTTATTTTATAATTATTTTTTATTGGCTTTTCATTTACCAGTACCAATTCATTTTCTATTGACTGCTGAATTTTATTACGGGTGGCGCCTTCTATTCGTTGCATTAAAAATTTATCAATACGCAAAGGCTCCTGGCCTTTATCTATAACGATAGAAAATTTTTCATACAATTCTTCCGACTCCGGCAGATCTTCTTCTATATTCTTTTCAAGTTCATTCATAATAAAAATTCTTTATAGTGGCAAACCTGCGGTGATTATTCCATAAGAAACTAATGTACAAGAGTGCGACGCCAATGGGGCTGAAGGCTGATACGCAGCCGGCTTCATAATACAAAATTTCAAAAGAGATAACGCCTGTGAGCCTTAATATTTCACCATTCGATTTTGCTTAACTTTGCAAAGTAAAACATTGCAAGCGATATGCAGCGGGTGAAATTTAAAGATTTAGGGTTAATTGATTATAAGAAGGCCTGGGATTACCAGGAAAATCTGCTTCAACAAAATGTATCTATAAAATCGGCGGCACGCAAACTAAACCCTGATTATATCGCTGCCGATTTACTTACCCAACATTATTTTTTGATATGTGAGCATGAGCCCGTGTACACGCTGGGCAAAAGCGGCAGTATGGATAATGTGCTGATGAGTGATGATGAACTGAAAGAAAATGGCATCGCTTTTTTTAATACCGACAGGGGAGGAGATATTACTTTTCATGGCCTGCAACAGATAGTAGGTTACCCGATCTTAGACCTGGAAAAGTTTTATACAGATATTGGACGCTACCTTCGAAACCTGGAAGAAGCAATCATTTTAACCATTGCAGAATATGGCATAGAAGGGGAGCGTAGCAAGGGCGAAACAGGTGTGTGGATTGCTCCCGGTATTATTGGTAAAGAGCGAAAGATATGTGCCATTGGCGTACGGTGCAGCCGTTGGATAACGATGCATGGTTTTGCTTTAAATGTAAATACAGACCTGAGTTATTTTGATAATATTATTCCCTGCGGTATCGTGAATAAGCAGGTGACTTCAATGGAACGGGAACTGGGCCGCAAGCTGGATTATGAGGAAGTAAAAGAAAATTTAAAAAGAAATTTTGAAAAAGTTTTTGATATAGAGCTTAAATAATTACCTGTTATTGGTCTTGCTGTCTTTTGGCACAAAGAATTTATTTTTTTCTACGAGTGTACCGGCTTCATATAATTCAAAATGATACCAGCCGGAATGGCCAAAATTTACTTTTTCAATAATAAGATATTCTTCATTTAATTTGGTAAGCTCAAACACCAGGTTATCCAGTTCGTCAAAAAACTTTATAGTGTATTTTTTTGTTGCCGCTTCCGGTAAATGAATAACCACGCTGTTATCTCTGGAGGTAAATATTCTTTTACTTGGATAAGTAATCAGGGGCTTTGTTATACCGACGTTTATTGGAGGAGACTGCAGGCTGGAATCTGCCAACGGATTTACCTGCCAGGGATAGCGCTGGATTTTTGTACTGTCTGTAGTTGCGGAAGTTTCTTTTACCGGCCGTACTGTTTTGCTGATGATGTATGAGCCGCCTTCGAATGCAATAAATACCCGGTAATACATTTTGTTATAGGGCGGGTTGGCATCTGCATAGCCGTTCTCTTTATTCAGTGGATTTAATACACTTCCGATGGTAGTATAATTTTTTAAACTGTCATAAGACCGCTGGATGCTGATGGTAGCTACCGGAAGGTTGTACTCATTTCTCCAGCTTACAATAATTTTTCCGCTGATATTTTTTACAGAGATATCGGGTAATATTTGCTGCGCCTGCAAAGTAGTTGTGGCAGTGAGGGCAATAATTAAAAACAGCAAATATTTATTCATAGTTATTGTAGTCCTTGAATTGCAAATATAATAAACGAAAAATTGTATTTTTTAGTGCACATTATAAAGCACTGTTAAATGAATTAAAACCGTAACATGCCGGGTCGCAATGATTGATTGCCTTGTAAGCCGCCTGTATGCAGGCATACAATGCTGCTGCCCGGTGGAAAAAAATCCTGCTTAATTTTATCAATAATGGCATACATCATTTTTGCTGTATAAACAAAATCGGTGGGGATGCTATATTGAGTATAAAAATCGTTCATAAAATTTACGAGGGTAGCAGTTTTTTTTGCATAGCCGCCAAAATGATAACTGTCGAACACTTGCAGGTTAATATGTTTTTTTCTATTGGTTAAATAATAAAGTCTCTCTTCTATATCGTTCATATTTTTTATTACCGGAACAGCTATCACCTGTTGGCTTTGCCTGGCTTTTAATAATAAACCTGCAAGGGTAGTGGCTGTGCCGGTAGCGGTGCAGATATGTGTTGCATTTTTATCTTTCAACAAATCTATAATCAATGATGCACCTTCAGCACCACGGGGATGATAGCCACCTTCGGGTACCAGGGTGAAATCTCCATATTGCAATTTCAGCGTATTTATAAAATCCGGATCCGATGTACTTTTATAATCACTGCGTGAAATATATTGTAGCTGCATACCATAATGCAAGCATTGCTGCAGGGTATGAGACATATTTTTTTCTGCTTCACCTCTTACTATGCCAATAGTTTTAATGCCACAATTATTACCTGCAAATGCTGCCGCTACCAGGTGATTGGAATAAGCCCCGCCGAAAGTAAGCAGGGTTTTATGACGGGACTGCATTGCCTCTTGTAAAAAATAATGAAGCTTAAATATTTTATTGCCTGATATTACCGGGTGAATCTCATCTAACCTGGCCACATATAATTCCACCTGTTTGTCACTAAGCAGTGGGGCTTCTAATTTATTAAATTTTAAATTCTGCGGCAGCAAAAGCATTTGTACAATTTATTTTGTTTCCTTTATTTTTGTTCTGCAAAACTCAAGTATAAATTTTAATCTACATTAAATAATATGAAACCTACACTTTTAATACTGGCAGCGGGCATGGCCAGCCGGTATGGCAGCATGAAACAAACAGAAGGCTTTGGCCCTTCAGGCGAAACCATAATGGATTATTCTATCTACGACGCAATACAGGCTGGTTTTGGTAAGATCGTTTTTGTGATCAGGAAAGATTTTGCAGATAATTTTAAAGCAAATTTTAATGCAAAACTAGAGGGCAGAATAGCCGTAGATTATGTGTACCAGGAAATGGACTCATTTATAAACGCAGAAGACAAGCCTGCCGAAAGAACCAAGCCATGGGGCACGGGCCATGCGGTATTATGCGCTTCCGATGTAATCGATGAACCTTTTGCCGTAATTAATGCTGATGATTTTTATGGCCGTGATGGATTTGAAAAAGCAGCAGCTTTTTTAAAAGATGGATGCAATGAGCGGACATATTCAATTATTGGCTATACTTTAAAAAATACGTTAAGCGATCATGGCACCGTAAGCCGTGGCGTTTGCGATACAGATGAAAATAATAACCTGGTGGATATAAATGAACGCACCAAAATATACCGTAATGATGCCGGCAAAATTATTTATGAAGATAATGGGCAATTAGTAGAAGTAGATGATAGCACCAATGTTTCAATGAATTTCTGGTGTTTTCACCAAACTGCATTTGATGTAATTAGAAAATTGTTCAAGGATTTTCCAAAGAATAATTTTAATAATATTAAGGCAGAATTTTTTATTCCGATTATTGGCGATCATTTTATAAAAAAGGAAGGCGGTGTAATAAAAGTAATTCCTACTTCTGCACAGTGGTTTGGCGTTACCTATAAAGAAGATGCACCAGAAGTTAAAGCCAGTTTAGATAAACTCATCAGCGACGGTGTTTATCCTAATGCGCTTTGGGCGAAAAATTGAGGAATGTAAACAAAGTATAAAAAGTATATGGGGGAAATAAAGAATAAAAGAGGCGTTTCAAGATGATTGAAACGCCTCTTACTTTATAAACTGTATTTTACTTTTATGCTTTTCTAATTTCCTTTTATCATAAAAACATAGTCCTGCATTTTTTTAATCTGGTTTACCCGATCCATTCCTTTTAAAGATACTCCAGAAGAAATTTTTATATCCTGGTATTCATCCATTTTCTTTACTTCATCAACAGCCCTGAAAATATTAGATGATTTTATAGCAAATACTACCCCTGCAGCATTTGTTTCGGTACTGGTGATGATACCTACAAGCTCACCATTTTTTGTAACTACCGGTGATCCGCTGTTACCTTCGTTGGCCGTAGTGGTAAGCTGGCAATAAATAGTATCCATTTTGTAACCGTTTTTGGCGCTCACGTATCCTTCGCCATATACAATTTCAGCTTTAGGATAGCCCAGTATAAATACCTGTTCCCCTAATTCTGCATTGGTTTTTTTGATAGAATAAGGTAATGACGGCAGCTTTTTAAAATTGGTGTCTGTTACCTTAAGTATGGCCAGGTCGTTTTGTTTATTTACGTAAACTACTTTCGCAGTAAACTGGTCGCCTTTATTATTTTCAATGATAAGGTTATTTTTTGCTTCGGAAGCTACGTGTGCATTGGTAACAATATAATTATTACCAGCGTCTATTAAAAAGCCTGTTGCCCTGAATGTTGCATCAAGCCTGGCTTTTACAATGGGAGGTGCTACAGCTTCCAGCTTATTTATCTTATTTTCTAACTGGCGTGTCTTGTTATCCTGTTCATGTAATTTTTCTATCAGGGGTTTAATATTGGTAGCCTTATTTGTGGTAACAGAAGAAACGATACTGGCAATAAATATCGAAACAATCCCTGCTATAGAAGCTGCTACTGCAACGGTACGCATATACCTATTCCAAAGCTGTACCACTTTACCCTTGCGCTTAACCGCAGGTTTAGAAATAAGGCCTTCTTCAACAAGTTTAGCTTCCACTTCATGAAGGCTGTGTTTAAAATTTTTGGTATCGCTGTATTTATGCAGTTCGTTTAAAAAGAAAAGTTGTTCTACTACGGCCTGGTCCAGCTCCGGATTATTTTTTCTTAAATCCTGGAAATAAATTTTTTCTTCCGGGCTCATTTCCCCCTTCACGAATCTTTCAACAGCATCTATAAGTAAAGTATCTTCCATCTATTCTACATTTTTGTATTGTGCAAAAAATAATTTTTTCAATCTCACCAGGCATTTGTATTTCTGTGTTTTGGCATTATCTGCGTTGGTATATCCAAAATCAGCCGCTATCTGCTGCATTTGTTTTTTCTGAAGGTAATAGGCTTCCAACAGGCTCTTGCAGGGTTCACCAATTTTACTCATTGCATTTTCCATAATAGAAAAATCTTGCTGCCTTTTCTCGTGGCTTTCTATATCCTCCTCTACTGCAATGCTTTCTTGCAAAACGGCATTATCTGCAGTAAACCGCTGCAAATGGGGCAATCTTTTTAGCCAGAGCCTTTTGCAAATGGCGTAAATAAAAGTTTTCAACTGGCAGTGTAATTCTAAATTGCCTGTTTTTGCCTTTTCAAAGAGTACGATCATCATTTCCTGGAACACATCTGCGGCATCATCCACTGTACCGGTATTATTTACCACCAATAACTGCACCATGCCAAAATGTTCTCTGTATATACTTTCTATCGAGGTTTTATCTTCGTTCGCAAGCCCTTCCAGTAAAATCTTTTCTTGTTCTATTGTATTCACCTGTGTTTATATTAATACTTTTTTAGTGCTTAAGTAACCCAAAGCAACGAAAAATAATTTTTTAAAAAAAGTTGGGTTACCTTTTTTCGTTCCCGGTATTAATATCAAATTATAATTTTAAACTAAACAAACAACAACAAATGAAAAAATTATTAGCAATCGCTTTAATCGCAGCTTCTTTTACAGCTTGTAACGATTCAACTAAAAAAGTTGAAGAAAACACAACTTCTGATACAACTATGGTAACTACTCCAGTAATGGCTGATACTTCTATGGTAGTAAAAGATACTACAGTTAAAATGACTACTACTACTGATACAATCAAAAAATAAGTAGTGTTTGACAGTTAAATGAGCTTGCCTTCATTTATCTGGATTAAAATTTTTATAGGCAAGCAATCGTAAGAGCTGCTCCTGTTTTCAGGAGCGGCTTTTTTTATTTTAGCCAGCATTATTCCTTTATCCAGCATTGTTGTGTCTCCAAAGGAGTCCTATGGACACTCACTTTTACGGTAACACATAATTCAGCAATGTGCAAATCCTTTAATTATTTTTAAACATTTTCCTATTGGTTTAAAAAAAAAATTGCAAAAGGCCTTATTCCGGGGAAATTATCTAAGCAAATAAATATTTTATTTTTTAATTCAAACCAATCTTATTATTTTTGTTTTACAACAATGAAAAATTCTACAACATACAATACTCAGCCGTTTTATTATTATTATTTTAGTAAGAAGCCGGGATATGTATGTACACACTGAACATAAAAAATTAAAATCAGTTTCACATAACAGGATCCCGGCTCAAAAGGCCGGGATTTTTTTGTTTCTAAATAAGTTTTAATGAACAAAAAGATCGCCATACAAGGGTTTGAAGGCAGTTTTCATCAAACAGCAGCTTTGCATTTTTTTGGTAAAAAGGCAGAAGTTTTATGTTGCAGCACTTTCCGGGAGCTTATAAAAAAAGCTGCTGATAAAAATGAAACACAGGCAGCAGTAATGGCTATTGAAAATTCTATAGCCGGCAGCATTTTGGCCAACTATAATTTATTGCAGAATTCAAATCTAAAAATTACCGGTGAAATATATTTACAGATAAAGCAAAACCTCCTGGTAAATCCCGGTATTAAATTAGCGGATATTAAAGAAGTGCATTCGCATCCTATGGCCATTCAGCAATGCCTCGATTTCCTGGATAAATACAACTGGAAGCTTGTAGAGACCGAAGACACGGCACTCAGTGCAAAGCATGTTCATCAACATAAAAGCAAACATATTGCTGCCATTGCCGGCAGGTTGGCGGCAGATCTCTTTCAGTTAGATGTACTTGTTCCAAACATTCAAACTCAAAAAAATAATTATACCAGGTTTCTTATTCTGCAAAGAGAAGAAGACACGGTAGAAATTGAAGATGCCAATAAGGCTTCTGTAAATTTTAATACAGACCATTCCAAAGGTAGCCTTGCAAAAGTGCTTACCAAAATTGCAGAAGCGGGCATCAACTTAAGTAAGCTGCAATCTTTCCCAATTCCGGGTAGCGATTGGTTGTATTCATTTCATGCAGATATGGAGTTCGACACAGTGCAGCAGTTTCATAAAGTAGTAAAGAATATTTTGCCGATCACTGATCATTTTAAGGTGTATGGCATTTACAAAAAAGGACTAATTAAATAATAAAAAAATGGGAACACTGATTTAAAAATGAATTAAACCAATGAATAAGGCTAAAACAAATTCGTGTAATTCTTATTAATTAGTATAATAAATAAAATAAAATGCAAACAGCAAAAAGACTGGAAGGAATAAACGAATATTATTTTTCTCAAAAATTACGGGA
>JBDUCK010000095.1:0-10313 GCA_040003485.1 Ferruginibacter sp.
AAGCCTGCCTGGTGAGACGTAGGTAAATCATGCTCTTTCACGACATCTTTTTCAGCTATAAAATAATCCAACCCAAGCCCATCATCCGTAATGCCCAATGGTGCCACTGTATCAAGGCTTCGTTGCGTAATATGCCGGTGCGGCATTACATTAATATTTAATTTAGTAAGCAGGAATTTTTCTACACTTAATTTATCTATTGTATAATGCTTTGCTTTTAATGCTCTTTTTATTTTCGCACTCCTGAAATTTTTGTGCAGGTCTATGACATAATCATAATTTTCGGTTTTAAATTCTTCTATCAACACATCAAAATTGTCTCCATCAAAATAAAAAAAACGGTCAATATAGGGATTACACTCTGTAACTTTTTTAAATGAAAGCTTGGTTACAAAATGCAGCTCTACGTCGGGCATTTGTTTTTTAATGCAGCGCATTACCGGGCTGGCCAATACAATATCACCTATAGACGAAAACCTTATGACCAGTATTTTTGGCAAATCGATTAATTTAATTTTCTATGTAGTTTAAGTCTTTACCAAAAGTTTCTTCGGTAAAGTATGCGGCAATAATACTGATGATCATTACTATAATGCCGGTAATTAATCCGGCCCTGATATAAGATGTGTAATGCTGCAGGCCATTAAATAATAATAACATCAGGGGTAAAGAACCACGTACCATATTAGGAACTGTAGTGGCGGCTGTCGCCCGTAAATTTGTACCAAACTGTTCTGCCGCCATGGTAACAAAAATAGCCCAGAACCCAGTACCAAAGCCCAATGCAGCGCAAATAATATACATTGCGGCGGAAGAACTATTGAATGGAGAAAAATATAAAGCAATGGAAACGATAGTAAGAAAATAAAAAATAAATAAAGCTTTCTTCCTGCTCTTAAGCCAGTGGCTTACAAAGCCAACCAACACATCGGCAACAGCAATTGCAACATACGCAAACATGGTCGCTTTGCCAGGCTGAATTTCATCTTTTATACCAAACCGCTTACCAAATTCATTTGAAAAAACAATCAGTATACCAATAACATACCAGGTAGGGAGCCCAATAAAAATACTGCAAATGTATTTGCGAAAGCGACCTGCATTATTAAAAAGCATTCTAAAATTTCCCCGGGAGACTTTCATTTCTTTTACTTGTTTATACATGCCCGATTCAAAAACACTGATGCGTAACAGCAATAAACAAAAACCCAGGCCGCCACCAATAAAATAGCAAATACGCCAGTCAAAATTTTTGGAAATAAAATAGGCCACTACAGCACCTGTCAATCCCACACCTGCTACAAGCGAAGTGGCAATACCCCTTTTTTCTTTGCTCACCAACTCAGACACCAGGGTAATACCTGCACCCAATTCGCCTGCCAAGCCAATGCCGGCAATAAACCTGGTAAGTGCATATTGGTTTACGGTATGCACATAACCATTAACGATATTGGCAAGAGAATACAAGATTATAGAACCAAACAAAACACTAAGCCTGCCTTTTTTATCGCCCATTATGCCCCAGATGATTCCGCCTATTAATAGCCCTATCATTTGAACGCTGATAATAAACTCCCCCGCTTTTTTTACGCCTTCTGCATCCAATCCAAGAGAACGTAAACTTGGTATCCGGACAATCTGGAAAAGCAGCAGATCATAGATATCTACAAAATACCCAAGTGCTGCTACCAGCACCGCAATATTAAAAATAGAAGAAGTAGTAGAGGAAGTTTTTTGCATGCAAGAGAATTATGAAGAGGCACCGGTTTTACTTTTACCGAAAAATAATTTTATCAGCACAGGCGCTGTTGTAATTAATACAATGCCTATTACAATTATTTCAAGGTGTTTTTCCAGGTCCAGCCCAAATTGTTTTTTGCTGAAGGCATTTAAATAATGCCCGATAAAAAGCATAGAAGTAACCCAGGCGATACATCCTACAATATTAAAGAAGCCGAATTTCTTTTTATCCATATCTACAATACCTGCCACTATAGGTGCAAAGGTTCTTATAAAAGGCAGGAACCTGGCAAACACAATTGCGCCACCACCATGCTTATCGTAAAAGTCCTTTGCCTGGTATAAATATTTCTTCTTGAAAAGAAACCGGTCTCTCCAGTTAAACATGGTAGGCCCAACTTTACGGCCGGTTATATAGCCCAGTGTATTACCAAGAATACCGGCAATAGAGCATAAACCCGCAATAATAAGGAGGTTAAAAAAATCACTGCCCGTGTTTAAAGAAGTTGAATTTACCAATGGAGTACTTAATATGCCTGCAACAAATAATAAAGAATCGCCGGGAAAAAAGAAGCCGATGAATAAACCTGTTTCGGCAAATATGATAAATAATAATAACCATATCCCCCCGTTCTCAATATACCATTGTGGTTGTAGTAATTGAGTCCACTGAAAATCTATCAGAAATAAATGCTCCATGATTTATGATGTATAATGTGAGATTTATGGTTTATGATTTTGCTTAATCCAACTTTACCTTGCCTGGAAAAAAAGTTTTTACTTTTTACAGGGTTTTGACCTTATGCTGAATAAAGAACAAATGTACAAGAGTGCGACGCCAATGAAGCTGATAGCAGTAATAAAGTTTGGCCAATAATACTTTTATGCATGCTCTAAAGCGCCTTCCCATTTACTTACTGCAGCAGTTGCCAAGGCATTGCCTAATACATTCGTCATCGTTCTGCCCATATCGCAAAAAGTATCAATGGCCAACACCAAACCAATGCCTTCCGGCGGGATACCAAACATTCCTCCTGTGGCTAGAACCACCACCAGCGAGGCTCTTGGTACACCTGCAATTCCTTTGCTCGTAAGCATAAAAACCAGCAGCATGGCTATTTGTGTACCCGGATGATCTGTAATAGCTGTTATGTTGTAAGCTTGTGCTATGAACATACTGGCAAACGTCATATACATCATACTCCCATCCAGGTTAAAAGAATAACCTAACGGCAAAGTGAAGGAAACAATTTTATTACTGCACCCAAACCGCTCCATCTCTTCTACCATTTTTGGAAAAACTGCCTCACTGCTGGCGGTATTAAATGCAATAGCCATAGGGTTACTTATTCTGCGTAGCAGTACCGGCAATCTCTTTTTAAGAATTGCATAACCTACCAATAATAAAACTGCCCAAAGTACTGCCAGCCCTAAATAAAATGAGCCGATATAATAAGCATATGTTTTTAAAATACCGAGCCCCTTTACAGCAATAACCCCGGTCATAGCACCAAACACTCCAATTGGTGCCAGGTTCATTACATAACTCACCATTTTTAACACCACATGCGATAAAGAATCCAGGGCATTGATTATGGCTTCTCCTTTTTTGCCAATAGCAGTCAGGGCCACACCAAAGAAGACGGAAAAAACGACCAACTGTAATATTTCATTGTTGGCCATAGATTCAATAACACTTCGTGGGACAATGTGCTCTACAAATCTTTCTAAAGAAAATTCTTTTGTTTTGCCCATCAGGTCTTTTGCGCCTTCCAGGTCTACGTCATTAATATTTACACCCACGCCCGGTTTGGTAATATTTACTAATATTAATCCCAACATAAGGCTGATTAAAGATGCAGACACAAACCATAGCATAGCTTTTCCGCCTACTCTTCCTACTGTTTTTAGATCTCCTAATTTTGCAATACCCACTACAAGGGTTGCAAACACCAATGGGGCAATTATCATTTGCACCAGGCGCAGAAATATAGTAGCTAATAATTTTATTTTGGGGGCAAATCCTTTAATAAATTCCGGGGAAGCATAGGTATTGATAATGTAGCCGGTGACAATGCCCAATACCATAGCAATAACAATATAAAGAGTGAGGCGGCTAGATCTTGGTTTCACCGAAACAGTAACATCCATATAAGAAAATTAAGATTTGCAATATATAGTATTTAATGCTTGTTATACACACCGGTTACGTAAAAATGTAACATCGGTAAGGCTATTAGAAATTTATTGCTTAATTTCCCGAAATCATTGTAAATAAAACTATTTAACTGTATGAGTTTATTTGTAAAAAAGCCAATAAGTGCTTTAATGGCAGAAGCTGCAGATTCTGAAAAAGGATTAAAGCGTACCCTTAGTGCCGGGGCATTGGTAGCCCTTGGTATTGGAGCTATTATTGGTGCAGGCCTTTTTGTAAGAACTGCTTCTGCTGCCGCTCAAAACGCAGGGCCATCTGTTACACTTGGGTTTATAGTAGCGGCCATTGGATGTGCATTTGCCGGCCTTTGTTACGCAGAGCTTTCGTCTTCTATTCCCATTTCTGGTAGCGCATATACATACACGTATGCTACAATGGGAGAATTGCTTGCATGGATAATTGGGTGGGATCTTGTACTTGAATATGCTGTAGGTGCTGCCACAGTAGGTATAGCATGGAGCGAATATTTAAATAATTTATTGGTGCATGTTCTACACTGGAAACCCATAGCATATGAATGGATACATTCTCCTTTTGAACACTTAAAAACTTTACATTATCAGGCAGATGTAAATTTTGATTCAGTAAAATCACTGATCTCGCCGGAAAGTTATTCTTCCTTTTTGGATAAGAAAGAACTGGCACTTTCAGGGGATCTTATTCAAAAACTTCCTGTCTCCTATAACAGTTTAGTAACTACACAATCAGGGATTATTAATATTCCGGCGTTGTGTATTGTATCATTATTAAGTTTGCTATTAATAAAAGGAACGCAGGAATCTGCTTTTGTAAATGGTATTATCGTTATAACTAAAGTTGCAATTGTAATTTTGATCATTATACTCGGATGGGGATTTATAAACCCGGCAAACCACACACCATATATTCCTGAAGTTGCAACATATGTAGATCCGCAAAGTGTAAGTCATCACTTTGGAGGTATAATGGGAATTCTGGGTGCAGCGGGTACGGTATTTTTTGCATTCATAGGTTTTGATGCGGTAAGTACCGCAGCCCAGGAAACCAAGAATCCAAAAAAAGCTATGCCTATCGGTATTCTCGGATCTCTTGCAATCTGCACTATATTATATATACTTTTTGCCCATGTACTTACCGGACTTGCACCTGTAGATTTTTTTAGAACGAATGGTAAAGAAGCATCTGTTGTAGCTGCTATTAATACCTATATGCCGGGCTACGAATGGTTAGGTAAACTGGTAACAATCGCTATCCTTGCAGGTTTCTCTTCTGTTATATTAGTGATGTCGCTAGGCCAAAGCCGGGTATTTTATTCTATGAGTAAAGATGGCTTGTTGCCAAAAATGTTCAGCGATGTACATCCTAAATTTAAGACTCCGTACAAAGCAAATCTGATGATTCTGGTGCTGGTAGGATTATTTGCTGCTTTTGTACCAGGCGATATTGTAGGAGACATGACAAGTATTGGAACCTTGTTTGCTTTCATTCTTGTGTGCTTTGCGGTTATCATTCTCCGGAAAACAGAACCTGATCTTGTTCGCCAATTTAAAACTCCATTGGTGCCTTTAGTACCAATACTTGGTATTATCGTTTGTGGTGCAATGATCTTTGGGCTTGGGTGGACAAACTGGTTACGTTTGATCGGCTGGCTGTTAATTGGTTTTGTTATTTATTTTGGATATAGTAAGAAACGAAGTAAGTTGCAGAATCCGGGTTCTGATAACTAAATATTCTTAGGTTTTATAGAAGCCCTGTCATTTTTGGCAGGGCTTTTTTATTTATTCATATTTGTAATCTGTGGGTAAAAGATTTGAAAGTTTTTCGCTCCACGCCCAGTAGCCTTCATTTAAAATATTATCTGCTTCAAAATATGAGCCATCTGCATACACAAAAATTGAAGGATCTGTTATAAAACTAATAATGCTTTCAGGCTTTTGCCATGTATAGGTGTGGGCATAAAAAGATTTGCCATCCGGCACTTCTTTTTTCTTGTTAAAAGTTATTTGCAAATGGCCTGTAAAATTGAAAACAGTGGTAGTACTATCATAACCGTATGCAACACTATCAGCAGCAATGGAAGCCGGATGAATAAAATCCAGGCTATCAGATTCTCTTAATATTTTACCATAATAATTAGACGAATCCTGGTTCTGAATAATGACTCTGCCATCGGGCCGGATTAATTTTTTGTATAATGCTGCTATTCTTTCTTTCTCTTTGTTCACTGAGCGGTCCAGTATATTCAGTGTAAAGCCTTCATCGGTTAAAATATTTCTATACAAGGCCCGCATAAAATGAAGTATGCTTCCTTCGTAGGCATATTGTCTTCGCTCCTGCCACTTTCTGTCTTTTCTTTGAGTTCCATTAATATCTTTAAAAAAAGGAAAGCCTAAGAAAAAGAAGGTTCTGTGCTTTTGATCAAAAGCAAAATTCTGAAGATCATAAATAAGCTGGTACCCAAGATATTTATTTTCAACAATCAATGGCTCAGATGCGTATGCAGTAAGTATCCCGGAGTTTTTATCAAATATAAATCTAATTACATTGCTGTTTTTTATGGTGCAGAATGCAGAAGACCTGCCGGTTCCTATAAGATAGTCGGTAAATGTTTTACCCCATTTATTCCACCCATCTTTTTCATAAGATTGTACTATTACCTGTTCCATTTCTGCAGATTTCTGCTTCATTTTTATAAATAAAGTTTGCGAAATATTTTCAGGTGCTATATTTTCAACTACAGATTCATACCCTATACTGGATGCTATTATTTCCAACCGCTGACCAGCCGTTCCATTGAGGGCAAAGTTTCCACGCTCATCACTAATAGTTCCTATAGAACTATTGTTTATAAAAATACTTACTGACGGTAATTCCTTTCCCGTAACCGCATCGGTTACTTTGCCCCTTATAAGTTTTTGCGAATAGATTGTACCTCCAAAAAAAGAAAGGATTATTAAAATAAAAAAGGCTTTCATCTGTACGGAATTATTTATGCTCTTAAAAATAAAAAGCTTTTCACTAAGGAAAAGCTAAGGCAAATTATTAATAATAATGAAATACTAAAATGGCAAATCATCATCAGTAGAAACATTTGCCGGGGCAGGATTACGAACCGTAGGTGCCGGTGTAGCGCCGGAATGGCTCACATTACCCTGGTTTGTCCCCTGGTTCTGGCCATCACCGTTTCCGCCAAGTAACTGAATGTTTTGTACCCGCATGCGTAAAGTGGCGGCTACCTGCCCATCTTTGTTGGTATAGCCATCTGCTTCTGGTGAGCCTTCGGCGTAAACCGTTTTACCTTTTGTAAGATATTGTGCAATGGCGGTTTTATCTGTCCAGTAAGCACAATTTACCCAAATAGTTTTTTCTACCAGATTACCCTGGCCATCCTTAAATTTTTCTGAATGGGCCACATTGAAATTAATCACGGTTTTACCATTTACTTCTTTTTGAATGCAATCTGCACCCAGGTTTCCTACAATTTGTAATTTAATCATAACTGTGTGTTTTAATTGTGATGTATCTGTTTTAATTATTGTATCTCTACTAAGTTACGAGATTCGTAGGGATTGGGAATTGGGAATTAGAAATCCTACAGCCCACCAAAATAGCTTGCTTGTTTGTGGAGCCCACCAATTCCAAATTCCCAACTACATTTTAGTTCATCTTCTTCTTCAGCGTACTTACCTGGTCTTGCAAATTATTTACAAGATTAGCTAATGAATTTACATCCCAGCGTTGTTGCTGCGCTACTTTTCCTATCACCACCTGTGCCAGCCACAATTCTAAAATATCTTCTGCATTTACCTGGTAGGGCTGGTAGGCAGGGTTATCGCTTACCAATGAAACTTTTTTGCTTCGGTTGCTTTTTACCACCCGCTTATATACGATGCCCTCATTACGGCTTACCACAATATATGCTATATTATTTTTTACATCTTCTACATTTTCTATTTTCTCGCCAACAATAATACTGCCGCTTGGTGTAGGCATCATGCTATCCCCGATTATTTCAAAAGCACGGTAATTACCCCCGCTTAACATTGGTAGCGTAAAAGTATTCAGTTCATCAATAAACTCATTATCTGCATAACCTGCAAGGTAACCTGCTGCAGCTTTTACGGGAACAAAATGAATAATGTTCCTGTCTGCCACCATCATTTTTTGCTGTCTGCGCTTTTGCAAATAACTACCGGCATTATTGGTAAGGTCTTTAAGCAACAACTCATCTAAACTTAGTTTAAATATATCTGCTACAATTTCCAATACATCCAATCTGGGATCAGCTCTTTCTTCTTCATAAGCTCCTATCAAGGATCTTTTGATACGCAACTTATTTGCGAATTCTTCCTGAGTCCATCCACGTAATTTTCGCAGGTATTTCAAATTTAATCCGGCTACTGACATAATAACTAATTTGATTAGCACAAATATACTAAATATTTTAGTTTGTAAAAATTTATTTTTTTAAAGCTTAACTCATAAAACTCATGACAGAAAATATTAAGATCTATTAACTGAAACAACGTAATAATAAAATTGCTGCTTACATATATTTTGTTGTTTTTTGAAATAATCCTGGTGAACAATAAAATAAGAAATATCAGGTTATTAGCATTTAAGGTGTGGACTACTTATTTTTGCTCTAAATTTTTATATGCAAATAGTATTGGTATTACATAATATTCTACGCTGGGGCGTTTTAGTGTTTGGGCTATGGGCATTAATAAATGGATTAACAGGCTTAATAGGGAAAAGAAGATACACAGCCAATGATAACAGGAGCGGCCTATTGTTTATGACTTTTTGCGATATACAATTACTGCTAGGGCTGATACTTTATTTCAGCAATGCCTGGTTTGATAAGATAAAAACCGGTATGGGGCCGGTAATGAAAAATGGCTATGATCGCTTTTTTACGGTAGAGCATGCGGGCATGATGATACTTGCATGGATACTTGTTCATATTGGAAGAAGTACGGTAAAAAAAACTGCAACTGATACTGCCAAACATAAAAAGATGCTCCTGTTTTTTGGCCTGGCTTTCCTCATTATTATTGCCTCTATTCCATGGCCGTTCCGTACAGAAATAGCAAGGCCGCTATTCAGGTGGTTTAATTAAACTAATTTTTAAGAATAAAAATATAATGGCTAAAGCAAAAGAGAAACCCATCATTCTTATAACCAATGATGATGATATAACGAGTAAGGGCATACGAAGTTTAGTAGAAGCAGTAAAAGATTTAGGTACGGTAGTAGTGGTAGCGCCAGACAGGCCACAGAGCGGCATGGGGCATGCGATAACGATTGGCTCTCCGTTACGGATGAACAAGATGAATATTTTTGGTGAAATTGAAGCCTGGCAAACGAGTGGCACGCCGGTAGATTGTGTAAAACTTGCCGTAGATAAAATTCTTCACCGCAAGCCAGATATTTGTTTAAGTGGGATTAACCACGGAGCCAATCATTCTATAAACGTTATTTACAGTGGCACCATGTCAGCCGCAATGGAAGCTTCCATCGAAGGTATTCCCAGCATTGGTTTTTCTTTATTGGACTACAGCTACGATGCTGACTTTACGGCATCAAAAGAAATAGTTAAAAAAATTGTTACCAGTGTATTACAAAAAAAATTAGATAAACATTTATTATTGAATGTAAACATACCGTCATTGCCACCGGAAAAAATAAAAGGCATTAAAATATGTAAGCAGGCTTACGCAAAATATGAAGAAGATTTTAGTGAACGGCTGGATCCACATGGCAAAAAATATTATTGGCTTACAGGCGCATTCAAAAATTTTGATAAATCAAAAGATACAGATGTATGGGCGCTGCAACATAATTTTGTAAGCGTAGTACCAGTACAGTTTGACCTTACTAATTACCCATTGAAAACACAGTTAGAAAAAAGTAAATTATTCCAATGATATTTAAGAAGGACAATTTTGTATTTGGCTGTATTTTAGGAATTATTGGCCCAATGATAGGATTAATTATATTTAAATTTTACAAATTTGGAAGCCTGAATTTTAAAGAGGTATTTCAATTCATTTTTTACCAGCCGGGCCATGGTATTATGACTGCCGGGCTGAGCTTTTCACTGATGATCAATGCAATTTTTTTTACTATTTATATAAACGGCCACCGGGATAAAACTGCAAAAGGAATTTTCATTACAACAGTTCTTTATGGCGTTGTAATACTTCTCATAAAATATCTTAGTTGATAGCTTAACGGAATATTAATTTTTTATTAGCGGAATATTAACACACAATATTCATGATCCGTATTAGCTTTGTGTAACAAATAAAAAATTAAGAATTTCTCATAAGCAGTTAGTTTTGGTAAACGGAGCCCTTATTCTTAGGGGCTCCTC
>JBDUCK010000391.1:0-3058 GCA_040003485.1 Ferruginibacter sp.
TAATGCTTAACGGCGTCAGTAATTTGCGTGGCCATATTTAAATACTGGCGTAAAAAGCGGGGTTTAAATTCTGTATTTATACCCAGCATATCATGCATTACCAATACCTGGCCATCGCAGGCACTGCCTGCACCAATGCCAATGGTAGGAATGGAAAGGCTTTCGCTCACTTCTTTTGCCAGGCTCGCCGGAATTTTTTCCAGCACAATGGCAAAGCAGCCGGCTTCCTGTAAAAGCAGTGCATCTTTTTTTAATTTAGCCGCTTCTTCTTCTTCTTTTGCCCTTACGGTGTAGGTACCGAATTTATAAATACTTTGCGGCGTAAGACCCAGGTGGCCCATAACGGGAACGCCTGTACTCACAATTCTTTTTACAGATTCCACTACTTCTTCACCTCCTTCTAATTTTATGGAATGGCCGCCTGTTTCTTTCATTATCCGTATGGCAGAAATTAGGGCTTCTTTTGAATTTCCCTGGTAAGTACCAAATGGCAGGTCTACTACTACGAGGCATTTTTCTATACCCCGTACCACGCTTTGTGCATGATAGATCATCTGGTCTAAAGTAATGGGCAGCGTTGTCTCATGGCCTGCCATTACATTGCTGGCACTGTCGCCCACCAAAATAATATCAATACCGGCAGCATCAAAAATTTTTGCAAAGGAAAAATCGTAGGCCGTGATCATCGAAATTTTTTCGCCGGCAGCCTTCATTTTCTGCAGGGTGTTGGTAGTAATTTTTTTTACTTCTTTGTGTATGGACATTGCTTTAATATTTTAGGTGGATAAAACAGCGGGGGAGATGGCTCTGCATTAGAATAAAACAAATCCGTGAAGTAGGCTGGTACTGTAAAAATAAATAAATAATGGATTGGCTGTTAGTTTTTAAATAGATAAATCCGGCTCTAAAAGAAGAGGGCCGGAATCGGCGCTGAGATATAAATAAAATTGCGTGCTTTTTAATTTGTCAGGCGACGGGGACTATATCCTTGTCTTTTACTTCTTCCCATAAATGTTGCACCAGGCCATCTGCCAACCCGATCTTTGGCACATAAATTTCCAACGCACCTACCCACCGCATTACATTTACGTAGATCTGCAATGCCGGTACAATTACATCGGCCCTGTCTTTGCGGAGGCTGTATTTTACAATTCTTTCTTCCAATGTTACCGCACCCAGTTCTTTATAATAATCTCTCAGTAATTCTATGTTCAGCGATTTTCCGTCTTTTCTTTTACTGAGGGAAAATATTTTATTAATGTTTCCGCCACTGCCGATAGCAACAACTTCTTTATGGCCTTTGGTGACGGCTTTCAGCGTATTCTTTAATTCTTCCCATTCAATATCTGTCACCATTTTTTTCAGCAGCCGTATGGTACCGATATTAAAAGATTTTTTGAAGATTAAAATTCCATTGCTGAAAAAAGAGATCTCGGTACTGCCACCACCAACATCAATATACATGTAGCTATGATCGGTATCCATGTTTTCTGCCACATGGTTTTCATAAATTAAATTGGCTTCCATATCACCCGTTATTACTTCAATAGTAATTCCTGTGGCGTTTTTAATTAAGTCAATAACATCAGCAGCATTCACGGCATCCCTCATGGCGCTGGTAGCACAGGCTTTTACAGCATCCACCTTGTAGGCGCTCATTAAATATTTAAATGACTGCATAGTCTGCAGGAACATTTCTATTTTTTCAGGAAAAATAGTTTTGTTTTCAAATACGTCAAATCCTAATCGTAAGGGAACCCTCACCAGGTTCATTTTGGTAAAAATACCTTTGCCATCGGGGCCGGCTATTACTTCTGTAATTAATAATCTTGCTGCGTTACTTCCTATATCAATTGCTGCCAGTATCAATTTTTTTTTTTTCGGTTGCTTCAAATGTCGTTTAAATACTCACATGAAAGCAGAAAAATAATTTGCAGGGCGCTTATGTGGATAATTTGCGGCGCAGATAATTGTAGGTTTCTACCTGGCTGCGTATTTTAACTTTGTTGCGGGGGTTCACGTATTGATTATCCTGGTCATTATCTAAAATGCGGGCTTTAATATTATCATTTAACTGGATGTTTATAATATCAATTATTTCCTGCCTGCTTTCTTTTTCCAGGATGGGGCAGGCGGCTTCAATGCGGTGATCAATATTTCTCAACATCCAGTCTGCAGAAGAGATAAAAACTTTTTAATGGCCGCCATTATTAAAAATCAGCACTCTGGCATGTTCCAGGTATTCATCAATAATACTTATTGCCTGGATGTGTTTTTTGAAACCTTTATTTTCGGTAAACATGCAGCAGATACCTCTTATAATCATTTTAATTTCTACCCCGGCCTTTGCAGCTTCGTATAATTTTTCTATTAAAATTTTATCACTGAGGGAATTTAATTTTAAAATAATGGAAGCATACTTTTTACTTTTGGCCAATTTTATTTCCCGGTTAATGAGTGCGATCAACTGCTTCCTCATGCCGGTAGGGCTTACCATAAGGGTAGTGCAGGCGCTTAATAGATTAACTCTTGTTTTAGGATGTTCCAGGTAAGCAAAAATGCGGTTCACATCTGCCATAATATTTCTGTCGGAAGTGAGCAGGCAGTGATCTCCATATACCTGGGCAGTTTTTTCATTTAAATTGCCGGTACTTACAAAACCGTAATGTGTTGTGATGTTGTCAACCCGTTTTTTTATCAGGCATAGTTTTGCATGAACTTTTAAATTGGGTACGCCGATAAGCACTTTTACGCCGGCTTCTTCAAGTTCGTTTTTCCAGTCCAGGTTGGCTTCTTCATCAAACCGGGCACGCAGTTCCAGCATTACCGTAACATATTTGCCATTGCGTACAGCATTGGTGAGCGCATTTATAACTTTAGATCTTGAGGCCAGCCGGTAACAGGTTATTTTTATGCTTACAACGTGTGGGTCAATAGCCGCTTCCCTTAATAGATCTATAACGCTTTCAAAAGAATGATAGGGGAAATTAAGTAGGATATCTTTTAGCAGAACAATTTCTGTAACGCTGTTCACCTGCCGTAACAATGGATGGGTAAA
>JBDUCK010000096.1:0-10285 GCA_040003485.1 Ferruginibacter sp.
GCCAGATCTACCTGGCTGGTAAATTTTGTTTCTATAAGTGGCTTAATGAGTGCCGGGCTGTAAATAAAGCACGGGATATGATACCTGTTTACCGGTAAATCAGTTTTGCCGGCACTGTGGCTGCAATGATCTGCTACAATTACAAACAGGGTATTATCAAACCAAGGCTTTTGTTTAGCATCCATTAAAAATTTGTTGATTGCATAATCAGTATATTTTACTGCGCCTTCTGTACTTTGAGATGAAGAAGGGATATCAATGCGGCCATCGGGGTAAGTATAAGGGCGATGGTTACTTACGGTCATTATATGATTAAAAAAAGGTTTGCCTGTCTTATAACTTTTATCAGCTTCATCTATGGCAATCGAAAATGCATCTTCATCCGCCACGCCCCAGGCAGTTTCATGATGAATCCTGTCAGCAGGTATATCTCTTTTATCTATCACCTGGTAACCATTATGGCTGAAAAAATAACCCATGTTATCAAAAAAGCTATTGCCGCCATAAATAAATTTAACATCGTAATTTCTTTCTTTTAAGATATTGCCCATCGTAAACATATCTTCATTATTGGGCCTGCGCACTATAGATTGACCGGGTGTGGGAGGGATAGCCAAGGCCAAAGCTTCCAGTCCTCTTACGGTACGGGTACCGGAAGCATAAAAATTATTAAAGAATAAACTGTGCGGAATCAATGAATCTAAAAACGGGGTGATATTTTTATCATTGCCAAAATATTTTAAATAATCTCCGCTGAGGCTTTCTACACTGATGAGCACTACATTCCATTTATGCTCAGGACTGTCGCCGGTAATTTTTCTTTCAATGCTTAAAGAATCATTTGTAAACACGGCATTAGGCTGCTGTAGCATTTGCCGGAGTATTGCAAAATTTTTTTTATTGTCGTTTGCAGCATAAAATTTATTATAATCAAGTTCATTATGCCAGAATGCGGCGCCAAATTCGTAAATGCCATTACCGCCCAATTCGTTCACATAGTTATTACTGCTTATATTTTTAAAGCGGTTGTTTACCAAAAAATAGACCCCGGTAGTAATAGCCATAAATATTAAAAAAAAGACCGTACGTTTTGCAAAACGCATATCAACCTGCTGGGAAGCAACAATTTTTTTGCTGGCTACAAATAATAAAATAATCACAACTAAAAAAACACCAGGCAATATGAGCGGAATATTATATGATTCCCTGATATTGCCCCAAACTTCATTGGTGTAGATTAAATAATCAACCGCAATAAAATTAAAACGCACATTAAATTCATCCCAAAATGCAATTTCTGCACCTGCATTTATTACCAGTATTAAGGTGATGATTGTAAATAAAATAAACAGCGGGATACGGTTCCATTTTTTTTGATACCAGCTATCCTTCATCAGCCAGCAGTACAGAGCCACTGGTATTGCAAAGAACGAGGCAACCACCAGGTCGAAAAAAAAACCAATAAGAAAAATGCCAATAAGTTTAAGTGGGTTCAACTCTAAATTGTGCCAGCTATAAAAAAATAAAATGAGCCTTGTAACAAAACTGAGGCTTACTACTAATAGAGCTATTACAGCTACCGGGCCAAAGCGATGCTTATAAACAGATAACAATTTATTCATACTGCAAAAATACAAAGGCAAATTGGTAAATACGGATAGGGATGGATACGCAGATGATACGGATTGGGCGGAACTTCACCGATGAATTATTTTTTTTTGGTATCAGTGAATTTTTTTAAAATCAGTATTCATCCGTCTAATAAGTATTATCCATGATTCTATCCTTCCCTAAAACCACCCTGACTTTTTCGTTGTCCTGCTTCTTCCACCAAGCCCCAAAGCGCCCAGCAAACCACGAACAATACCGGTACCGGCTGTACGCAGCATGCTTTTTACAATCGTGTTGCCGGCTACTTTTTCCAGCATTGAAGGTTCTTCTTTTACCCCTTTTTTTGTATCGCCAGCAACAGGTGAATTTCTATCGGCAGCTTCCTGCAGTTTGGCGTTAAGCATTTCGTAGGCGCTATTACTGTCTATATCCTGGCTGTATTTGGCAACCAGCTTGCTTTTAACGTTAATGCCGGCCACTTCTCCATCCGTTAATACATCCATCCTGCTGCGTGGGCTGCAAAGCATGGTGTGAGCAAGTGGCGTTGGAATTCCTTTTTCATTCAGCATAGTTATCAGTGCTTCGCCAATACCCAACTGGGTTATTAAATCTTCTGTTTTATAAAAAGTTGTTTCGGGGTAATTATCAGCCGTTTGCTTTATTACTTTTCTATCAGCAGCAGTAAAAGCCCTTAAAGCATGCTGAACTTTTAAACCCAACTGGCCCAATACACTTGCCGGTACATCCATGGGGTTTTGAGTACAAAAGAAAATGCCTATCCCCTTACTACGGATCAATTTTATAATGGTTTCTATCTGCTGCACCAGTTCGGAACTTGCCTCCTGGAAAATAAGATGCGCCTCATCAATAAACATTACCAGCTTAGGTTTATCCAGGTCTCCTTCTTCGGGGCAGGTGGCATACAACTCTGCAAGCATCTGCAGCATAAAGCTGGAAAAAAGTTTCGGTCTATCCTGCAGATCGCTCACCCGCAAAATACTTATCATGCCTCTGCCATCATCACTTATACGCATCAGGTCATCTACTTCAAAACTTTTTTCACCAAAAAAAACATCGGCTCCCTGTTGCTGCAGCTCTATTACTTTTCTTAAGATGGTTCCTGTAGAGGTAGTAGATATTTTACCATACAATTTTTCAATTTCAGCCTTGCCCTCATCGCCGATGTATTGCAGCACTTTCACAAAATCCTTTAGATCAAGCAAAGGCATTTTGTTGTCATCACAATATTTAAAGATCAAGGCCACTACCCCACCCTGTGTATCATTTAATCCTAATATTTTACTTAAGAGCACCGGGCCAAATTCGCTAACAGTTGCTCTTAAATGCACCCCGTTTTTACCCGAGAGAGAAAGCAGTTCTGCTGGAAATTGCTCCGGCTTGTAAGGGAGATTTAATTTTTGGTACCGATCCACTATTTTATCGTTACTGCTGCCAATGGCCGCAATGCCGCTCAGGTCGCCTTTTATATCCAGCAATAATACCGGTACGCTTGCATCGCTCAGGTATTCACTTATCATCTGCAGTGTTTTCGTTTTACCGGTGCCCGTAGCACCCGCAATAAGCCCATGGCGGTTCATTGTTTTAAGTGGAAGAAAAACAGTAGCACCGGGTATTACTTCGCCATCCAGCATGGCCACGCCTATCTGCACTGTTTCCCCTTTAAAAGTGTACCCTGTATTTATTGCCTGTATAAAATTATCTTTTACTGCCATGTGTATTTTTTTGAAAGATACAAACTGCTGAGAATGTTTACACCTATAGCCCCAAAATATTATACAAGCCTTTATTACCCGCTATATACCATTTATCATTATTAGAAAAAATATTTTTACGATGCGGCATTAAGCCTATACATTTGTTGCCTTAATACTTTTATATGAAAAAATGTTTCCTGTATTTTTCTTTGATGGCTATGGGCTTTTGTGCCGCAGCCCAAAAAATAGCCTTCACCGAATATAACCTTAAAAATGGCCTGCATGTAATATTACACCAGGATAAGAGCGCCCCCGTTGTAGCGGTATCTGTTATGTACCATGTAGGTAGTAAAGATGAACAAACCAACCGCACAGGGTTTGCTCACTTTTTTGAGCACTTATTGTTTGAAGGCTCAGACAATATAAAGCGTGGGGAGTTTATGAAAATTGTAAGCAGTAATGGCGGACAAAACAACGCAAACACTACACAAGACCGCACTTTTTATTACGAAGTATTTCCATCCAACCAACTTGCAACAGGCCTTTGGCTGGAAAGCGAAAGAATGTTTCACCCTGTAATAAATGAAATAGGCGTAAAAACCCAAAACGAAGTAGTAAAAGAAGAAAAAAGACTTAGGGTAGACAACCAGCCTTATGGTAATTTTCTTTCTGAAGTGATGAAACGCCTTTTCACAAAACATCCATACAACTGGGTGCCCATCGGCAGTATGCAGGATCTGGATGCATCTACCCTGAAAGAGTTTTTAGATTTTAATAAAAAATATTATATCCCAACAAACTCAGTATTAACCATTGCCGGAGATATAGATGTAAATAAAACAAAGCAATTGGTAGAAAGTTATTTTGGTGAAATACCATCGGGCCCTATGCCCATAAAAACAAAGTTTACTGAAAACCCTATTACAACAGAAATTGTAGATACAGCTTACGACAGTAATATCCAGATACCGGCAATTATGGCGGCTTACCGCACCCCGGGTTTGACAAGCAAGGAATCTAAAATACTAGAGATGGCTTCAGCGGTTTTAAGCCAGGGCAACAGCAGCCGTATGTACACTAAAATGGTAGATACCAAAAAGAATTCCCTGCAGGTAGGCTCTTTTAATTATGCATTGGAAGATTATGGTGCATACATTACCTATGCTTTACCAAACAATGGCACTTCGCTGGATACCTTGCTGAAAGATATGGATGACGAAGTAGTAAAACTGCAAAACGAACTGATAAGCGAAAAAGAATTTACCAAGCTGCAAAACCAGTTTGAAAATAATTATATAGGTGTAAATACCAGGATGCTGGGCGTAGCAGAAAACCTGGCTGATGGTTATACTTTTTATCACAACACCAATAACATTAATACAGCGTTGGACGATCTGAAAAAAATAACCAGGCAGGATATTCAGAATATTGCAAAAAAATATTTAAATAAAAATCAACGTGTGGTAGTTTACTACCTGCCAAAGAAATAATTGTACCCATTTAGATTTATCTTTTTAAAAAAATACAAATGAAAAAAATATTTTTAATTGCGCTTGGCGCCCTGGCCTTTCAACTCTCTATTGCACAGATAAAAATAGACCGCACAAAAAAACCCACAGCCGGCCCGGCACCTTCTATTGCTATAAAAGATCCTGTTATTTATAACCTGCCAAATGGGATGACTATCCTGGTAGTGGAAAATCATAAGTTTCCTAAAGTAGCTGCCTCACTAACTATTGATGCCGGACCCATAAAAGAAGGTGATAAAGCTGGTGTAATGAGCCTTATGGGCCAGATGTTGGGAGAAGGAACTAAGAACATGACAAAAGCCCAGTATGATGAAGCTGTAGACCTGATGGGCGCTGATGTCAACCTTTTTTCGGGCGGTGCATCTGCGTCTGCCCTTACCCGGTATTTTGACAAAGCTTTTGGCTTAATGGCCGATGCATTAAGAAACCCTTCTTTTCCCCAGGATGCTTTAGATAAATTAAAACAACAAACTATTACCGGTTTAAAAAGTACTGAAAGAAGTGCCACGGCTATTGCTGCACGTGTTTCTACAGCCTTAAATTATGGCAAACATACTGCCAATGGCGAGTTTGAAACAGAAGAAACAGTAAAATCTGTTTCACTGCAGGATGTAACGGACGCTTATAATAACTACATTACCCCTTCCCGCAGTTACTTAACTTTTGTAGGTGATATTACGCCGGAAGCTGCAAAAGCAATTGCCGTAAAATACCTGGGCACCTGGACGGGAAAAAAATTAACCTTGCCGGTTACAGCAGATGCACCTAACCCGGATAAAACAGAAATAGATTTTGTAGATCTCCCTACGGCAGTTCAGGCAGAAATGAGTGCAGGTAATCTTATCAGCAACCCAATGAACGGATCTGACTATCATGCACTATTATTAGCCAACCAGATATTGGGTGGTGGCCCAGATGCAAAATTATTTATGAACCTGCGGGAAAAACATGGATTTACTTACGGCAGTTATTCTTCTGTTGGCAGTGGTCGTTTTCAAAGTTTGTTTAAAGCGAGTGCGGCGGTACGGACTGATAAAGCTGATAGTGCCGTAGCAGAAATGATACATGAAATATTAAATATGAGGGATGGCAATATTACAGCAGAAGACCTGGCTAATGCCAAAGCAAAATATAATGGTTCATTTGCCCTTGGTATGGAAGACCCTGCACGCAGTGCTACTTATGCCAGCAATATTTTGATAAATAATTTACCCAAAGATTTTTACCGCACTTTTTTACAAAAGATAAACAGACTTACTGTTGCTGATGTTCAGGCAGCTTCAAAAAATTATTTCAATGAAAGCAACAGCCGTATTGTAATGGTGGGCAATGGCGCCAAAATATTACCAAACCTTGCCAGGCTTGGTTATCCTATAAAAAAATATGATAGGTATGCAGAACCGGTTATAGACGAACCTAAAGACACAAAGACCGTTGAAACATCGAAAACAACCGATAAAATTTCTGCCTATTCTATTGTAGAAGATTATTTAAAAGCCATTGGTGGTAAAGAAGAATTGAAAAAAATAACGAGTATCAGTTCTACCATTGCCCTGGATATGATGGGCCGGTCATTTGAAGGAACCGATAAACAAATGGCTCCTAACAAACATGCAACAGAGTTAAAAATGGGTGAGGTGACCATTTTTAAAAGTGTATTTGATGGCTTTAATGGTTTTCAGCAACAAGGCCCGCAAAAGAAAGACCTTAGCCTTGATGAAATTAAAGAAGCACAAGATGATAAAGGGGTGATAGCCCAATTATATTACGCTACTGGCGATTATAAATTAGATTATATCGGTTCCGGAACGGTAAATGGAGAGCCTACTTATCGCTTAAAAGTTATTATGCCAAGCGGTAAAATCTCTGTGCAACAATACTCTTCTAAAACAGGGTTATTGTTACAGGAAGACAATACCAGTAAAGCTTCCGGTGCTGAGGTTACAGAAGTAGTAAATTATTCAGACTATCGCAAAACGGGCAGTTTAATGTTGCCTTACGAAATTACCCGTAACGCTGGCGAACAGGTATTCACTATAAAAATTAAAGAAATTAAATTTAACCAGGGAGTTAGCGACACAGATTTTAAATAAGAAAAAAATATAAAGTGATAAATGCCATCTCTATCCGGGGGTGGCATTTGTATTTCTATTTATTTTGGATGATAACAATAACACAATTTTGGATTTTTTTTTGCACAGCTATTATATGTACTTTTATAAATACACATTTTTATGAAAAAAATAATAAGTTTAACACCCTTCTTAATTTCGTTATTTTTTTATGCTACGGCCCAAAAAAATGTTACGTTACCCAATGGCTGGAGATTATCCCCGGCAGGTACCAGTTTACCTTTGGGTGATTTGCCCCTTAACATTGCCGTTAGTCCGTCTAAAAAGTTAATGGCCGTAACCAATAATGGGCAAAGCAAGCAGTCATTACAGCTTATAGATGTACGCACAGAAAAAGTACTGGATAATATTATTATAGCGAAATCGTGGCTGGGCCTGCAGTTCAGCGCTAATGAAAAATATTTATACGCCGGCGGCGGAAATGATAACTGGATACTGAAGTATGCCATTGAAAACAATAAATTAAAATTAGCAGACAGTATTAAATTAGGCGATAAATGGCCCAATAAAATTTCACCGGCAGGTATTGCTCTGGATGACGTGAAGCAGTTACTGTATGTAGTAACAAAAGACAATAATTCGCTTTACATTATAAGCCTGGTAACAAAAAAAATTATTCAGAAAATATCATTAGGCGGCGAAGCGTACACCTGCCTTTTATCGCCCGATAAAAAAGAATTGTACATCAGTTGCTGGGGCTGCGATAAACTGCTGGTGTTTAATACCGGAAAAAAGTTCATCAGCTCACAAATACCGGTTGGTGATAACCCCAATGAATTATGCCTTTCTAAAAATGGAAAGTTTTTATTTGTAGCCAATGCAAATGACAATGCAGTATCCGTAATTAATGTTAAAGAGAAAAAAGTAATTGAAACACTAACAGCTTCTTTATATCCTGATGCGCCTCCGGGCTCTACTACCAATGGCCTTGCGCTAAGCACTGATGAAAGAACGCTTTATATTGCCAATGCAGATAACAATTGCCTGGCGGTATTTGATGTCAGCAAGCCCGGCTTTAGCAAATCAAAAGGATTTATCCCCACAGGCTGGTATCCTACCTGCGTAAAATTTATAGGCAAAAAAATATTTGTAACAAACGGAAAGGGATTTTCTTCTTTTGCTAATCCCAAAGGCCCCAGCCCGGTTAAAACAAAAGTTAAATACCAGGCAGATGATGAAGATGGACCACAATATATCGGCGGATTAATGAAAGGCACCATGAGTATTATCAATGAGCCTTCGCCAAAACAATTAAGCGTTTACTCCCAACAGGTATATACTAATACTCCATATACTAAAACAAAAGAATTATTAAGTGACGGTGTGGAAGGAAATCCAATTCCAAAAAAAGTTGGCGATCCATCACCCATAAAACATGTGTTTTATATTGTAAAAGAAAACCGTACCTACGACCAGGTGCTGGGAGATATAAAAGAAGGAAATGGAGATACCAGCCTTGTTCTGTTTGGGGAAAAAGTAACCCCTAACCAACACCGCCTGGCAAAAGATTTTGTATTGCTGGATAATTTTTATGTAGATGGAGAAGTAAGTGCAGATGGCCACAACTGGAGCCTGGGCGCTTATGCCACGGATTACCTGGAAAAAAACTGGGTGACCAGCTATGGCGGCCGGGGTGGCGAATACGATGCCGAAGGCACCAGGAAAGTAGCAAATAATAAAGGCGACTTCATCTGGGGCAATTGCAAAAAAGCCGGTGTTAGTTACCGCACCTATGGAGAGTTTACTGATGATTACAAAGCAAACATCCCCGTGCTGGAAAATCATTTTTGTAAATATTATACCAGTTGGGACCAAACCGTAAGGGATACCACGAGGGTGAACCAATGGAAAAAAGATTTTGACTCACTGGTAGCGGTAAACGCTTTGCCACAGATGAATACACTCCGGTTGATAAATGATCATACAGAGGGAATGCGTAAAGGCCGGCCTACCCCATTTGCGCATGTGGCAGATAATGATTTAAGTGTTGGGATGTTTATTGAATACCTGAGCAAAAGCCCGGTATGGAAAGAGAGTGTAGTTTTTATTGTAGAAGATGATGCGCAAAACGGCCCCGATCATGTAGATGCACATCGCAGCCCGGCCTATGTAGTTGGGCCGTATGTAAAGAGAAATTTTGTAGATCACACTTCATACAGCACCAGCGGAATTTTGCGTACGATGGAATTAATTTTAGGCCTACCGCCAATGAGTCAGTATGATGCAGGGGCCGTGCCTTTGTGGAGATGCTTTACACCAACCCCGGACTTTACCACCTATACGGCATTGCCCGCAATAATAGACATCACAGAAAAAACCCTGGTGTGGAATGAACTATCCAAACGCTCTGCACAATTTGATTTTAGTAAAGAAGATAAAGTACCCGACCTGGAATTTACCGATGTGATCTGGAAGGGGATAAAAGGAATAAATGCCATTACGCCTGCACCTAAAAGAGCTGCTTTCATAAAGGTGGGGGAGAAGGATGATTGAAAGAAGTTTTTAACTTATTCTATATTGTTAAGATTGTATGTACCCAATATGCGACTCTAAAGAAAAGATTTTCGCCGATGGTTTTGCGATAATTGAAAACGTCTTTAAAAATAAAGAAATTGATTTATTGCTTCAGACGATATCAAAAGTTGACTCAGCTAAACCAACATTCCGTAAAACAACTGACTTGTTTGCAATTCGTCAATTTTTAAAAGAAGTTCCTGCGGCGGCGGATTTAATTTTTACAACTAATCTTAACTCAATCATCTCACAACTTTTTGGGGATAATTACTTTGTTGTAAAGTCAATCTATTTTGACAAGCCCGGGCAATCAAACTGGCTTGTTGCGTATCACCAGGACTTAACAATTTCTGTAGATAAAAAAATAGATGTAAAGGGTTTTAGTGCATGGACCGTAAAGCAAAATCAATTTGCAGTTGTTCCGCCACTTAATATTTTGGAAAGTAATTTTACAATTCGTATTCACCTAGATGACACCGATAAAAATAACGGTGCATTAAAAGTCATTCCATCCTCTCACTTAAAAGGTATTTATAGACCCGAAACAATTGATTGGACAATTGAAAAGGAAACAATTTGCAATGTAAAAAAAACTGGCATCATGATTATGCGGCCCTTACTACTTCATGCTTCAAACAAAACTACAAACAATAATAAAAGAAGAGTTATACATATTGAATTTAGTAACTGTTCGCTTCCCAATGAATTAGAATGGTCTGAACGCACTCCTAATAATCATACACCCTCTTAAACATATTTAATCTTACGCCAGCGGTAACAATAG
>JBDUCK010000097.1:0-10283 GCA_040003485.1 Ferruginibacter sp.
TGAAACCTGGTGTTCAGGCATTTTGTTTTTTCTTACCATATCAAATAAAGTAGGCACAGTAGCTACGCTGCTGTTTCCTAATTTTTGAATACTCATTGGCATAATATCTTTAGGGGCGGGGGTATTACCATACAATTTATACATAGCTTTTATAATACCTTCATCCATTTTTTCATTTGCCTGGTGTATAAACACTTTTTTTAGATCCGTAATATCAACCCCTGCTTTTTCCAGGCAATCCTTCATGGCTACAGGTACATTCTTCATAGCATATTCATACACTTTTCTACCTTTCATTTTTATATAACGAATACGTGGATCGCTGTCCGGGTAATTAGATTTTCCAAGGTTCAGATAATTTATTTCATCTATACAATCCGCACGCATGGCCGTAGATAATATTCCCGGGCCGTCACCGGTAACTTCTTTAGCTTCTATGATACAGGCACCTGCACCATCCGAAAATATCATGCTGTCCCTGTCGTACATGTCCAGTACACGGCTCAAAGTTTCTGTGCCAATCACCAGGCATTTTTTAGCAACACCTGCTTTAAAATAAGCATCTGCCTGTATCACACCCTGCACCCAGCCAGGGCACCCAAATAAAATATCGTAGGGTATGCAGGAAGAATTTTTTATTTGCAAAGTATGTTTTACACGGCTTGCCAGCGCCGGCAATAGATCAGTCTGTATAGTATGCTTTATTACATTGCCAAAATTATGCGCTACAATTATCTGGTCAATTGTTTCCGGATCACATTGTGCATCTTCAATAGCCATTTTTGCAGCAATAGCAGCCATATCAGATGAATCCATATCAGCTGCTGCATACCTGCGTTCTGCAATACCGGTTATCTGTTCAAATTTTTTTACTACTTCCTGGGGATCTGCTTCAATCTTTACATTATCTTCTGCGTAGAAATTATGTATTGTAAAATCCGCATTCGTTTTGATTACGGGTGGTATATAGCTTCCTGTTCCTGTTATTACAGCTTTTAATGGCATGGGCTTTTAAATAATTTAATAATAAGTTTTAAAATTACTTATTAAATTAATATGCATGTTTTTAATAATGAAAATTCTAAAATTTTCTGAATAAAGAAGGTAAAATCATAGGTACTGTTTCCTGGTAATGTACGTAGTGTTTTCCAAATTGAATGACAAGTTTCTTTTCTTCTGCACCAATTCCCCAAAGTGTATAAATTACAATTATTATAACTGCTACCAGGTTAGATATTAGCGGGAACGCTATTACAATACCTGCAAGAAAAATAAAAGTGCCCAGGTATAATGGATGCCTGACAAACCGATGAAGCCCTGTTGTAACCAAAACAGGCGCAACATTTTTTATTCCGCTTAGCTGCTTAAAATATTTAAAAATGCAGATGGCCATTATGCCTAACCCTGTTATAAGAAAAAAAGCAGCTAAGATTTTTATAGTAGTAGTTGCTTTAAAAAGAAAAAACGGCTTAATATTTAGTTGAAAAAGAATTATTAATACCAAGGTTACCAATGCAAAAATATTATAACCTAACCTATACCAATGATCGCTAACTCCGATTTTTTGCTGAACACTTTTTTTTACACGGCTGGTTGCCAGCAAACTGTGTAAAAAACAATAACCAATCCAAAAAAAACATAATATAAGATATGTATAAATCATTTGTTGATTGCTGCTAAGCAAGTGCCAATCTTATTGTTAAAGAACTTTATAGAGGTATTAAAATGTAAACCCATATATTTGCACATTATTAATACAACACAAAATTAAAATGGACACAAAAAATCAAGGTACCGTAAAATTTTTCAATTCTGAAAAAGGTTTCGGTTTTATTAAACATGACGATTCTGACAAAGAAACTTTCGTACATGTAAGCGGACTTATCAATGACATCAAAGAAGGTGACAAAGTTGAGTTTGAACTTCAGAATGGTAAAAAAGGAATGAATGCTGTTAATGTAACAGTTGTTGGATAAATGTAAAATCATTTAAATTTCTTAAGGGTTACTGCAAAACAGTAACCCATTTTTTTGTCACTTTTTTGAAAGTTTATTTCATTTGCATTCTACCTATCTTAAATAATTTTACGGTTAAAAATAAATCATAAAATGAAAAAAGGAATTTTAATAATAAGTATTTTTTTATCAGCAACCTCTTACGCTCAAAAAAAGCAATCTGCTTCAAAAAGTATATTATTGTCTAAGGGCCAGCAAATTACTATAACTACTACATCAACTCAAAATGCTGAAATGTCTATGGGCATGAGTATGAAGAATACATCAACTACCGTAAATAAATTGACAGTATTAGAAGCAGTCAAGAATGATTATAAGATATCCAGTACGCTTACTAAAATGACATTTAGTGCAGATATGATGGGGCAACAAAAATATTTTGATTCTGATAAAAAAGAAGACAGGGATTCGGAAACGGGTAAATCTTTTTCGCTGGAAATACCCAAAAACGGTACGTTAGATAAAAATACCGGCATTGTTGTGTTAGAACAGGAAGACAGCTTATCAAATGATAAAGGAGATAATCCGCTCGGAGGCATGATGACCTCATTGATAAAAAACAATGATGCCGTAACTATATCCGGTGCTTTTTTAATACTACCTGCCGGCAAAAAAATTGCTGATAAATGGGCTGATTCATCCAGCGCAGAAGGCATGAAGACTGTAAATAATTATACAATTGAATCTATTGAAAAAAATATAATAACCATTATTTTAAATACAACTGTAAGCGGCAGCACAAGTATGGAAGCAGAGGGTTCACAGTTTAATGTAACAATGAACAGTGTTTCTTCCGGAAAGATTGTGGTAGATAGCAATACCTCACTGGTGAAAAAACGGATTGCCAATGCCGATATAGACAGCAATATAGAAATGATGGGGCAATCAATGCCTGTAACCGGCACTGCAACTACAACGACCACTTACGAATAGATAAAGACTATCAAAGCTTTATCCTGCAAGGTTTTCTACAGCTTTTACATTCACTTTTCTCTGCAACCAATAGTAACCGCCTGCGGCCGCAATGCAAATACTGCAAACTAAAAACCACAAATTAAAGAACCCGAATTTGTAAGCAATAAAAGAGCCGCTGCTGCTGCCAATAACCTGCGCTGCACTCCAGGCCATGGTGTACATTCCGGCATACTGGCCACGGGTTTGCTCTGTACTGCGGGAGATGTAATAAGAATTCATGAACGGCATGGATATCATCTCGGCCACTGAAATTACAAGCATGGCAAATAAGGCAACAAGCAGCCCATTGTGCAATGGAAGATTGAGCACTAAAAAAGCGCCACCCATCAGGATGGTACCATAACGCATTAATACAAGATAAGGCCGCCTGCCTTCCAATTTAAATACCAGCACCATTTCAAAAATGGCTATCAGCAAGCCGTTTGCGGCCATCACAACACCAATCCAGAATTCATTTAAATGAAGGTGCTCTTTAAAAAATAACGGTACCGTAGTAAATAATTGAAAAAAACAAGTAGCAAATAAAACCTGGAAGAAAAGAAAATATAAAAAAGTTTTATCAGCAAAATAAGAAGTCCTGTAATGCACTGGTTTTTTATCCGAAGAAATATTCTGTTGTTGTGCCAGTGTCACTTTTGGCAAAATAATAAGCAATAAAACCGCGGCAGAAATATTAGTACACCCATCTACCCAAAACAATAAATGGTAATTGATAGAAGCTAGAAACCCACCTAATGCGCTGCCGATGCCCCATCCCAGGTTTATCGCAAGCCTTACTAAAGAAAATGATTGAGTACGGTTTTGCGGGGTACTGTAATGCGCTATAGCAGAAGCATTGGCCGGCCGAAAGGATTCATTGACCATACTTAAAATAAATGTGCAAATGCAAATTGATACATAGCTGCTCATTTGCCCAAGCACAATAAACAAAATACCACCACAGAATAAAGAAGCAAACTGCATGTAATAAAATCCAAACCTGTCGCTTAGTTTACCACCTATCAAAGCACCTGTAACTGCGCCAATACCATAAATAGCTACTACCCATCCGCCCTGTTGTATAGTAAACCCCAGGTGGCTGCAATACAAGGTCATAAAGGCCAGGACCATAGTACCGCACCTGTTTATCAGCATTACAACGCTAAGCAACCATATACGATGCGTAAGACCTCTATAAGCCTGCCTGTATAAATTCCTGGTTGCGGTAATCATTAAAAAATTATTTTGTGTACATCAAAAAATCGGTGCCCTTTGGTATTTTATCAAAAATTTTTGAAACAACCTCCGGTGGTATAGCCAGCTTTCTTTTTTGAGTATCTATCCAGGCACCATCAATGGTGATTAGGGCAGAAAACATTTCTTTATTCTTCCATATTTCATGCACCATACTCCACCTGCTGTAGTCAGAAGATATTTTATGAAGAGTTACATTAATCTCTATTTCATCGCCAAAACTTATTTCCCTTTTAAAAACACATTCTTCCCGGAAAAGAATTGGGCCGATATTGTATTGCTGCATTACTGCCGGAGTTAAACCGTTTTCCACCAGTAAAGCCATACGGCAATAGGCCCCAAAATCGTAATATTTTGAATGCAATACATGAAAATTAGGATCAAGATCTGACCATCTTATTTCTACTCTTTTGCTAAACTGTGTCATGATTATTATTTAAAAAAAATCCTTTTCATTATTACACGAAAAGGATTTTATAAAATTATGTATGAAAATTTATTTATACAAAATTTCGTAATATTCTTTTGCCATCCTGTTACTATCAAATTGCCAACGCACATCTCTCATCCCATTTTTTACAATCTGTCGCCATACGTGTGGGTTATCGTAATACATTGGTAGTATCTGGTTTTCCAGGATATCGTACATTTTTTCCAGGTCGTATTCATCCTGTTCATGCACTGTCATTTTTGAATAATCAACGGGTGGTATTAAAAAACCGTTATTTCCATGATTGATAAATTCGCAGATCCAGCCGTCATGTGTACTAAAATTTACTGAGCCGTTCATAGCTGCTGTCATACCACTGGTACCACTGGCTTCCCTGGGTACACGGGGATTATTTAACCATATATCTGAAGCCTGTTTTAGTCTTTTACTTAACCCCAATTCGTACCCTGTACATACAGCCACATTATCATATTTTTTGCTAAGCTGCACTAAATAATTAAAATCGCTGATAGCGGGATAATCAACCGGGTAAGGCTTTCCGGCCCATATAATCTGTATGGGCTGTTGTGGATTGGTAAGCAGGGCGTGAAAGCGTTCTTCATTTCTTGTTATAAGATCTGCACGTTTATAGCCTGCAAAGCGACGGGCCCATACAATGGTAAGCACATCAGGATTCAGCAGTTTACCGGTTTGATCTGCCACCACGTCAAATGCTCTTTTCTTTAAATATCTTTTACGGTCGATGAATGCGTCGATATTATGATCATCAATAAAATGATACAATTGTTTATCGGCCCAGTATTGCCAGTTTTGGGCATTGGTTATAGATTTTATTTCGCAAATATTTTCATACTTGCTCCACATCTGCCGGCTTACCTCTCCATGCAATTGGCTTACCCCATTTGCTAATTTTGCAAACCGCAAAGCAGCTAACGAATGATTAAACAAATCATCAGAAATACCGGTGAGCCGGCGTACTTCTTCCAAAGGCACTCCACAGAAATATCCCATTTTTTCGCATAAATAAATATCATGTTTTTCGTTGCCTGCTTCCTCCGGTGTGTGGGTAGTAAACACAAGCCTTTTTTTCACTTCTTCTGCATTGCCATATTTCTTATACAAATAAAATGCAGCACTTATAGCATGGGCTTCATTTAAATGATATAGTTCCGGGTTAAAATTTAAATGATCTATCAACTTTGCCCCGCCCACACCAAGTAAAATAAACTGGGCTACTTTGGTGGCCACATTAGCATCATATAACTTATGGCAGATCGTTTGAGATACGTAATCATTTTCCGGCAAATCGGTACTTAACAAAAATAAAGGTGCCGTTTTAAAAGTTTCGGGGTTCAGGTAAAAAACCTTTACCCATACCGGGTGTTCATGAATATTTATCTGGAATTTAATGCCTGTATCTTCCAAAAAATTATAGATCTTTTCATTCCATTGCACCTGCAAAGTCTGGTCGGGATTTCGTGCCTGGTCATAATAACCATACTTCCATAAAATGCCGATGCCTATCAGGTTTTGCTGTAGTTCATATGCACTGCGTAAATGTGATCCGCTTAAATAACCAAGCCCACCGCTGTATATTTTTAAAGGCTGCTGAACTGCAAACTCCATTGAAAAATACGCCACCTTTTTATTGAATTGAGGAACTACCGGAAAAGGAACTTCATACTGAGAAAAATTCATATCAATAATTTATTTAGGGTGCAATATAAATGGTAATTAATAAATATGCTTCATAGGCTGATTTAAAATAATACAAAAGGCTGGTATTTAAAATTTTGAATATCCGAAATTTATTTTTAGGTTTGTCTAAATTTATTTTAAACTATGTTGAAGTTTTCTATCAGCGAAGAAAATTATATCAAAAGCATTTTCCACTTACAGGAGATGCATGATACGGTATCGGCCACTATGTTATCGCTTGCGGTAAATACAAAAGCTGCGTCGGTAACGGACATGCTGAAAAAACTCCATCTAAAGAAAATTGTTAATTACCGCCCTTACAAAAACTTTACTCTTACAGAACCTGGTAATAAAATTGCGCTGGAAGTAATAAGAAAGCACCGGTTGTGGGAATATTTTTTAGTAAACAAACTTGGTTTTAAATGGGATGAAGTACATGTAATAGCAGAAGAACTGGAACATATAAGCAGTACAGCATTAATACAACGCCTGGATGATTATCTGGAACATCCGTGTTTTGATCCGCACGGGGACCCCATACCCGATAAGCATGGGAAAATTAAAACTTTAAAGCAAACCAATCTTGCCGGTCTTCCATTAAAAAAATTTGCCGCCGTAAGTTATATTAAAGATCAAAGTGTGCAAATGCTGGAACTGCTTAAACACTATCATATCAGCATAGGCACGAAACTAAGAGTAAATAAAAGGTTTGTTTTTGATGGCTCAGTAGAAATAAAAATTGATAAACTACCTGTTGCGGTTTTGAGCGAACAGGTGGCAAAAAATATTTTTTGTATAGCATGAATAGACTAATACAACATTCTGATAATTCCCTTAGCGAAGTGCATGGCAGCATAGATACCACAGTGCCTGCTAAGGGCTGGCGCAGAATATTCTCGTTTCTCGGGCCTGCATATCTTATCAGTGTAGGCTACATGGATCCGGGCAACTGGGCTACCGATCTTGCTGGTGGCAGCAAATATGGCTATACGCTTATATGGGTGTTATTGATGAGCAACCTGATGGCGCTGCTCCTGCAGGGGCTTTCTGCCAGGCTTGGTATTGTTAGGGGCAGAGACTTGGCGCAGGCTAACAGGGAAGCGTACCCGAGATATGTGAATTTTGTTTTGTACGTGCTTGCGGAAATTGCTATTGCGGCCTGCGACCTTGCAGAAGTATTAGGTATGGCAATAGGTATCCAGTTGCTTACAGGTTTACCCTTGATATGGGGCGTTAGCATTACGGTGCTGGATACTTTTTTACTATTGTACCTGCAAAAACTGGGCATGCGAAAAATGGAAGCATTTATTATTGCCCTGGTAGCCATTATTGCTATTGCATTTCTAGTGCAGGTAATATTAGCGAAGCCAGAAGTATCCGATATTGCAAAAGGTTTTATTCCATCTTTTCCGGATAGTGAGGCGTTATACATCGCCATCGGAATAATAGGAGCTACAGTAATGCCGCATAATCTTTATCTGCATTCTGCCCTGGTACAATCCCGTAAAATTGACAGAACAGATTTCGGTATAAAGCAGGCACTAAAATTTAATCGTATTGATACAACCATTGCACTTAATATTGCCTTCCTGGTAAATGCTGCCATTCTTATTTTAGCAGCCGCTGTTTTTTTTAAAACAGGCAATTCGCAGGTTGCAGAAATTAAAGAAGCGCACCGCCTGTTGCCCGGCTTTCTTGGAAACACAGCACCAATTTTATTTGCAGTTGCTTTAATTGCCGCCGGCCAAAGCAGCACCATCACAGGAACACTGGCAGGCCAGATCATTATGGAAGGTTACCTGAGCTTACGCATCAATCCATGGCTGCGTAGGTTGGTAACAAGACTGATAGCCATTATACCGGCCCTGATTGTAATAATTATTTATGGCGAAGAAAAAGTAGATGCCCTGTTAGTAATGAGCCAGGTTGTGTTGAGCCTGCAGTTAGGTTTTGCTATTATCCCGCTGATACATTTTGTAAGCGATAAAAAAACCATGGGAAATTTTGTAATAAAACCTGTCACTAAAATAATGGCATGGCTAATAGCAATAGTACTTGTATGCCTTAACCTGAAAATGTTACTTAATGAAATTGTACCCTCATTTGCTACTGACAGTATGGTAATAAAAATAATTATAATAGTAGCAGGATTATTTTCTGCCTCATTACTTATTTATATTATTTTATTTCCGATGTTTTCAAAAAAAGAAAAATCAACGTCTGTTAAAATACACGGTGATCCCGTTCTATTGGATAATCTTACCGCCCCTGTATATAATAAAATTGCCGTAGCATTGGACTTTAGCCAGAACGATAGTAAAATACTTTCTGCTGCCATTGGCCAGGGCACAGCCGATACCAGCTATCATTTACTACACATTGTAGAAAGTGCCACAGCAAAACTGCATGGCAGGGAAAGTGATGATTATGAAACAAAAAAAGATAAAGAGCGCATGGAGTTTTATCTGCAGCAACTAACCGAAAGAGGGATAAAAGTAACTGCAGAAATAGGTTTTAAAAACAGGGTAAAAGAAATAGTCCGCATTGCAAAAGAAAGTAAAGCTGATATGCTTGTAATTGGCGCCCATGGCCATACCGGAATAAAAGACCTGCTATATGGAGAAACAGTAAATGCAGTAAGGCACGAATTAAAAGTAGCAGTATTGGTTGTTACTTTGTAACCATGGCCAGTTTCTTATCCAGGTAATCATTCCATTTTTGCTGAACTTCTTTTACCTGGCCATTCCTGGTTTGCCCATCATAATCATCCTGTAGTTTATTCATCAGGTCGCAACATTCTTTATAAATACTTTGCAATTGTGCATTAGAATTACCAGCGGTAAGAACCGCATTTCTTATTTTACCTGCAAATATTGTAGCTGCTATAAAACTAATGTCAAAATGGTGCTGCTCGTGGTTTAAAATGTAGCCTGTTTTTTTATCCAGCTTTACCCAGGATTTATCTTTGTTGAAATAACAATACACCCCTATGTTTAATTGCCCGTTGCTACCATTATTCTTCATAGAAGCTTTATACCCAAAACCAGACATTGTAATAGCTGCCACAATACCCCCGGTATTAGATGCGCCCTTAAAGTCTGGCCATTGCAGATTTTTTGACGGGTTATAATAAATAACTTCTGAAGCAGGCATGCCGGATTGCTCCGTCCAGTAAACATTTGTGGTAAACTGAGCATGAAGGTTTGCAGAAAATAAAAATACAAGGAAGAAAACAGAAAAATATTTCATCAGAAAATTTAATCAAAACAACAACCTCTAATGCTAAAAAAATATTAATAGCGTTACAATTACAAATAGATTAACACGCCAATAGAAATTTATTTAGATTCTCCCTATCCGCTCATACACTTTTTGAACTATCATGTCGACATCTTGTTTTTCCATACAATTAAAATGTTCAAGAGGACATATTTTCGTACCATACTTACTGCATGGTTGACATCGTAGCCTTATATAAATATTTTCGTAAACAGGTGTTTTTTGTTGCTGCATAAAAAGGCTACCATAATATGGCTCCACATCAAGTGCAGGAGAGGTAGCGCCCCAAATGGCCAGCACCTGCTTTTTAAAAGCGCAGGCGATATATTGTAAGCCGGTATCATTAGAGATAACTAATTTAGATTGACGGACAATATCTGCGGATTCATTTAAATTAAACTTTCCGCAGGCATTATAAATTTTAATAGGATCC
Source organism: Ferruginibacter sp. (assembly GCA_040003485.1). Lineage (GTDB taxonomy): Bacteria > Bacteroidota > Bacteroidia > Chitinophagales > Chitinophagaceae > Ferruginibacter. The sequence goes on from JBDUCK010000097.1 coordinate 10,085, forward strand.
ACCCCTGCAATTTGCTTTCCTGCAGCAGTGTTCTCTTTTCCCCCTAATAAAATAATAGGATGTTCTATTTTGTAACAAAGCTCCTGCAGTTTATGTACCGGTAATTTTTTTGTATGATAAGAAGCGCCGATTACTACCGCAATAAAGCCTGCCTGGTGAGACGTAGGTAAATCATGCTCTTTCACGACATCTTTTTCAG
>JBDUCK010000098.1:0-10278 GCA_040003485.1 Ferruginibacter sp.
ATAAACATTAAAAAAAACCATAGCATAGAACTTACTAAAAATGGCATTGGCTTTATTAATTTAAAAAAATAAAGTGCCGCCGAAAAAATGGCAAATACGTTTACCAGTATCATCATTATTTTAATTTCGGGCCGGCTTATAAAATGATAACGCAGTGCCTGAATTACTTTGCCTTTATTGTAGGTAAAAAAAGTTGATTCCATGCAACAAAGATGGGTTTTATTACACGAATTAAAATCGAAGAAAATAATTCGTGTAATACACATCCTGTTATTTCAGTTTATTGTTTTGCTGGTGGCGTTCAGCATCACGTAAAGATTTCTTCTCAAAGTTTTTCTGCAAGGCATCGGTAAGGTTTACACCTGTTTGATTGGCAAGACAAAGAAGCACCCAGAGTATATCGGCCATTTCATCGGCAATCTCTTTTTCCTTATCCGTTTCTTTAAGCGACTGTTCCCCATACGTGCGCACCATCACCCTGCTTAGCTCCCCTACTTCTTCCATCAGTATCCCAAGGTTAGTTAATTCTGAAAAATATTTTACGCCAATAGTTTTTATCCATTCATCAACTTTGGTTTGTGCATTTTGTATAGTCATTGTATAAATTTTAGCAATCAAATCATTCCCTGTTTTTTGTATCAATCACAATCGTTACCGGCCCATCATTAACCAAAGCCACTTTCATATCTGCACCAAATATTCCGGTGCATACTTTTTTATCTAAATCTTTTTCTATCTGAATAATTAATTTTTCATAAAACTGAATGGCAATTGCTGCCTTACTTGCTTTTAAGTAGCTGGGCCGGTTCCCCTTTTTTGTAGAAGCCTGCAGCGTAAACTGGCTGATGAGTAAAATATCACCACCGTTTTCTTTTACCGAAATATTGGGCACTTTGTGTTCGTCATCAAAAATGCGAAGGTTTATTATTTTGTTGCTTAGCCATTCTATATCTTCTTCATTATCTGAATCCGCTATTCCAACAAAAATCAGCAATCCATTTTGGATAGAAGATTTTATGCTGCCATCTATTTTTACTGATGCGGAAGTTACCCGCTGTATTACCACTCTCATCTATAAAAATTTTAATAAAGATATACTGTACAGGTCCGGGTTCAAATTGTAATACGGGTTACGGTAAGATCGTAAGATATACCACGATATAAAGTAAGCGCAGATGCACGTAATCAGAACCCTTTTAGGTACGGTTTATTTTTAGTTTTAAAAAATATATTGTTTATAAAAAAATTAAAATACAGCAAACCCTATCTGCTGCTGGCTTACAAAATATGCACAAATGTTGTCCACATCTTGTTGATATTTCTTGATATGATTTTTGATGTACAACAAATAAATTCGTTTTCCACGTTTCTGAAACCCATTTACAAGATTAACTTAAAACATCTACTTATGCCAACAAAAAATCAAAGGGAAAAAGCACTCCGGTTTAGTCGTCAATTCACAAAAGAAGGTGTGAGCCCATTCGATATGTTTGAATATGATTACCGTACATCTGTTATTAAAAACCCAACCGGCGAAGTAGTGTTTCAAATGGATAATGTAGAAGTACCAAAACAGTGGAGCCAGATTGCAACAGATATTCTTGCACAAAAATATTTTAGAAAAGCAGGCGTACCGCAAGCCGACGGAAGCACAGGAAGAGAGACTACGGCAAAACAAGTAGCACACCGCATGGCTCATTGCTGGAGGGTTTGGGGCGAACGTTATGATTATTTCGCTACCATAAAAGATGCAGAAATTTTTTATGATGAGCTGGTATATTCTATTTTAAACCAGGCCTGTGTTCCTAACAGTCCGCAATGGTTTAATACCGGCTTGCACGAAGTGTATGGCATCACCGGCAAACCACAGGGACATTATTTTGTAGATCCCAAAGATAACATGCTTAAAAAATCTACTTCTGCTTATGAGCGCCCTCAACCGCATGCCTGTTTTATTTTAAGTGTAGATGACGACCTGGTAAATGATGGCGGCATTATGGATCTGTGGGTAAGAGAAGCCAGGATATTTAAATACGGAAGTGGTGTGGGTACCAACTACAGCAGCATACGTGGAGAAGGAGAAAAATTAAGTGGTGGCGGTACTTCAAGTGGCTTAATGAGTTTTTTAAAAATAGGCGACCGTGCTGCAGGTGCAATAAAAAGTGGCGGCACTACCAGGCGTGCTGCTAAAATGGTTTGCCTTGATTTAGACCATCCTGAAATTGTAGATTTTGTAAATTGGAAAGTAAAAGAAGAAGATAAAGTAGCGGCACTGATTGCAGCCGGTTACCCCAGCGATTATGAAGGCGAAGCTTACAAAACAGTAAGCGGCCAAAACAGTAACAACTCTGTACGCATACCAAATACTTTTTTTAAAACATTAGATGAAAATGGTGACTGGGAACTTAAAGGCAGAAGCAATGGCCGCACCATGCGAACGGTAAAAGCAAAAGAATTATGGGACCAGATAAATTATGCTGCCTGGCGTTGCGCCGATCCCGGAACACAATACGACACAACTATCAATGAATGGCATACCTGCCCGGAAGGTGGCCCGATAAGAGCGAGTAACCCTTGCAGTGAGTATATGTTTTTAGATAACACTGCATGTAATTTAGCTTCTGTAAATCTTCGTAAATTTTTTAATGAGGCTGATAATAGTTTTGATGTTACCGGTTTTGAACATACCTGCAGGTTATGGACCGTGGTGTTGGAAATATCTGTTTTGATGGCGCAGTTTCCCAGTAAGGAAGTTGCACAATTAAGTTACGATTACAGAACGTTAGGCCTCGGTTTTGCAAATCTTGGCAGCATGCTCATGGTTAGCGGCATTCCTTACGACAGCGAAGAAGCAAGAGGAATTGCAGGCGCTATTACCGCTATCATGACCGGGGTTGCTTACAGCACTTCGGCAGAAATGGCTTCCTTTCTTGGCGCTTTCAGTAAATATGAATTAAACAAAGAACACATGCTTCGTGTAATGCGCAACCACCGGGCTGCGGCGTATGATGCCATGGATGCTTACGAAGGCATTGAAATAAAACCACAGGGCATCAACGCAAAATACTGTCCCGATTATTTATTAAAAGCTGCTATTAAAGCCTTGGATAATGCGGTACAAGCCGGTGAAAAATCAGGTTACCGGAATGCACAAACAACCGTGATAGCACCAACAGGAACTATCGGCCTGGTAATGGATTGCGATACTACCGGTGTAGAGCCTGATTTTGCTTTGGTGAAATTTAAAAAATTAAGTGGCGGTGGCTATTTCAAAATCATTAACCAGAGTGTGCCGCAGGCATTGCGTAATTTAAAATACAGCGAAAAACAAATTGAAGAAATTGTAAACTATGCAAAGGGGCATGCTACTTTAAAAGGCGCACCTTTTATAAATGAAATTTCCTTGGCGCAAAAAGGGTTTTTACCGGTGGAAATAGACCGGCTCAATGCAGCCATGGCAAGTGCTTTTGAAATTGGTTTTGTATTTAATGTTTATACTTTAGGCGAGCCCTGCTTAGAAAGATTAGGATTTAAACCAGAGCAATACCACGATTTTGGCTGGAGCCTTTTGGAAGCCCTGGGCTTTAATGATGAAGAAATTGAAGCAGCAAATATTTACATCTGCGGAACGATGACGGTAGAAGATGCACCTTATTTAAAAGAAGAACATCTTGCTGTTTTTGATTGCGCCAATAAATGTGGTGCTACGGGCCAGCGTTACATACACGCTCATGGGCATATCCGTATGATGAGTGCAGCACAGCCTTTTTTAAGTGGGGCTATCAGCAAAACGATTAACCTGCCAAATGAAGCCACGATAGAAGAAATTGCAAACAGCTATCGCCTTAGCTGGGAGCTTGGTTTAAAAGCGTGTGCACTTTACCGTGATGGCTCAAAATTATCGCAGCCACTGAGTAACAAATCAGATAAAAAAGCTAAAAAAGAAGAACCGGCAACAGAGCAGGGACACCAGTTGGCCGAAACACCATCCAACATGGTGGATATGGCTAAACTTACCATTGACGAACTGCTGGATGAAATGAACAAAAGGGTACAGAGCAGTGCCGATACTTCTCTAAAACGCCAACTGGCCATGATAGTAGAGCGAAGGGCTTTACCGGCAAAGCGAAGAGGCTTTACACAGAAAGCAAAAATAAACGGACAGGCATTATTTCTGCGTACAGGAGAGTATAATGATGGAACCCTTGGAGAAATATTTATTGATATGGCAAAGGAAGGTGCCACCATGCGTAGTATGCTTAACTGTTTTGCTATTGCAATTTCTATTGGTTTGCAATATGGTGTACCCCTGGAAGAGTATGTAGAAAAATTTGTGTTCACCCGTTTTGAACCGGCGGGTATTGTAGAACATCCGAATATTAAAACTACCACTTCAATCATTGACTTCATGTTCCGGTCGCTGGCGTATGAATATCTCGGTAGAAATGATTTAGTACATGTATTAGATAAACCTGAAGTACAAAACTTAGGGAACGAGCCATGGGATATTAACACGCCTACCATTGGCGATAGAAAACAGGAGTTAAGCGAAGTACGTGTGCTTGGTGGCGCTACAGCATTGCCAACCGAAGTAAAGGCCTACAAAGCCGCTTATGCACCAAGAACTGTAGCTAATATGGATGCCGTAAACGCAGCCAACAAAAGTATGCAGGGCGATGCACCCGCTTGCAATGTTTGCGGCCATATTACAGTACGCAGCGGCACTTGCTACAAATGTTTGAACTGTGGCAATAGTTTGGGATGTAGTTAAATAATTTGAAATAAGCACGAACAAAAAAAAAGTGCCGCTCAATTGAGCGGCACTTTTTTGACAGATACCTTTTATCACTGCTCTTAAAAATCGAAGTACAAATAAAATGAAGTGTAAATCAAACTCATTGATAAAGTAAAAATTGAACAGACATTACCATTTTTATAGTATTGAAAACTTCTGGAAAACAAGATTTGATTTGATTCTGCAACAGCCTTTCTTTGAAAATTTATTCCGTTGTAATAATAGTAAAGCTGAATCAGTGCCAATAGAACTTGCAGTAAAATAAAAAAAGGGAGAATTCTTACTGTTATGGTATCCCTGATATTAGCTAATATTTTATCTCTGAATTTGAAGTAAAGTAAAACTTGATGAAGCAACATTATGAAATAATAAAAGGTAGATATTAAAGCAAGTGCATCGTATTGTTTGCTGGTTTGTTTAATAAGTGACTCACAACTTTCGTCAAAATATATTTTCTCTGATAACTTATCTTCCATTTTAAGATCATTATTATTTAAATATTCAAAAAAATTATCTACCCACCACCCTTGTATAAACTTCCTCATCAACAGCTTTTTCACTTTTTGCAATTACCACGGTGGCAACGGTATTACCAATAAAATTTATAATTGCCCGGCCTTCGCTCATGAAACGATCAACGCCTATCAAAAGTGCCAGGCCTTCTAAGGGGATTACTTTTAAAGCAGTTAAGGTAGATGCAAGTACGATAAAACCGCTGCCGGTAACGCCTGCAGCACCTTTACTGGTGATGATTAAAATGCCGATTATAGTGATTTGCTGCGCCAGCGACAGATCAACATTAAAAACCTGCGCCAGGAAAATAATGCTCATGCTTAAATAAATAGTAGTGCCATCCAGGTTAAAACTGTAGCCGGTAGGTATTACTAATCCTACCACTTCTTTTTCGCAGCCGGCATCCTGCAGTTTTTGCATAACAGAAGGCAACACTGCTTCGCTGCTGCTGCTGCCGAGTACAATCAATATTTCTTCTTTTACATACACCAGCAATTTCCACAAACTGAATTTATAATAGCGGGCAACCAGGTTGAGCACCACAAAAATAAAAACAAGCCCCGTGGCATAAAAAGTAAGTAACAACTTGCCCAGTAAAGCCAGGCTGCCAAAACCAAATTTGCCAATGGTATAAGCCATGCCCCCAAATGCCCCGATGGGACTAAGCTTCATCACTATCTTAAGAATATTGAAAAGCACTTTATTTATCTTTTCAAAATTCAGCAATAAAGAATTTCCTGACTGGCCCAGCCATTTTAACCCAACGGCAAACAGGATACTAAAGAAAAGTATCTGCAGAATATCACCTTTTGCAAATGAGTCGACAATGTTTGCCGGAACAATATGAGAAAAAAATTCACCCCAATGCATTTCCTTTGCCTGGTTAGTATATTCCGTTATTTTTTCTGCTGAAATATTATTGGCACTTACACCAGCGCCTGGCCGGGTAATATTTGCAATTACCAGCCCGATTATTAAAGCAAGTGTAGTAACGATCTCAAAATATAAAATTGATTTGGCGCCTATACGCCCGGCTTTTTTTAAGTCCCCGGCACTGGCAATACCAATCACTATGGTAAAAAATATTACCGGCGCAATCACCATGCGAATCATATTAATAAATGTTTCGCTTATTAATTTTGCCGCAGGCGAAAAGGCCGGCCAATAATAACCTACTAACACACCGGCGGCAATGCCGATAAGAACCTGTATGTAAAGTACTTTAAGATATTTCATGCCGGCAGCTGAAATTATAAATTATTTTTTATCAATAAAATCACTAAGGTAACTGCAACTATTATACGCTTCTTGATAAAATGCAGTGTTCTTAAATTCTTTTACAAACTGCGGAAAATATTTATTGTATTTAAATAATGGGAAATAATCTTTCTGTGCCTGGTCATATCTATCATAATGGCCCGGAAAGTCTCCATACTGAGGTTCACGTATTTGTTTTTGAGCACATTTGGCCATCATGAATAAACATTTTGCTTTAAAATTTTTATCCGCAGAGAGATCCAATGCTTTTTTAAAATAATCGTGTGCTTTATAACAGCCGTAATATTCTTTTTGAAAATTATTTGCCCCATCCGGAACATAATATCCATCAGAACCACTTCTGTAATATTGCACCAACTCCCAGGTATGGCCATAATACGTCATGTTATAAATGCCGAGTGCCATTTTATAATAATCTTTGGCAGCATTAATTTTATCGGTATGTGTTAACTTGTCCAGTCGGGCCATTTCTGTTGCAAATGCCAGCTTACTGCCAATCTTTTTTTCGCCGGTTATTTCTTCTTCCTGGTCGAATAATAATTCTATAAAAGGATTTTTGCTGATTGCATAACTATTGCTGGCCGCACTTTTTTTAAGCCAGTTAATTGCTGCGGTATAATTATAATCACGGAGATAAGCAGTGCCGGCAAAATCTGTTACATCATTTATTTTTAAAGAATTAAAAGCAACTATATATTTCTCAAACGCTGTTTTAGTTTTACTGTTGATAAGAGCATATAATTTTTCTACATCTTTACTTTCTAAATTATTATGCATATAATCCAGGGCATTTGCATTGTAATTATTTACACCAAATATTCTGTCTGCAGCGCCTATCGCCAATACTTCCTTGTAAATATCCCCCTGCCCGTGATAACGTTTTGCAATTACCTGGCTCATCAGGTTTCTGTAAAATATCTTCCATTCGGAGTTATCAGTATATCCATTATCAACAGTGGGATCAGTATCAGCTTTATTTTGCAGCCATTTTAAAGAAGGTAAAACCTGGTCTTCAAATGCAGCATCAATTTTATTGGTTTCATTAATTGTTGCTAAAAGTTTTGTAAGCTGCAATTGGTCTTTTACTTTGTTGCTAAGCTTTAATTTTTCTGCCGCAGTAATATAAGTATGAGCAGCGTTGTAATCCTTTATCATAGATGCACAATAAGCTGCACCGGTTTCAAAAAGGCCGCTATTACTTGTGTTATTTTTTTGTGCAATGCTGTTAAAAAAATCTGCCATTGCTTTTATTTTTTGCCTGCCGCTAAGAGCTGTACTATCTGCATCTGGAGAATTATCCCAGGTATAAAAAAACTGTTTACCTCCTTTTAGTTTATTCAGCTCGGGCGTCAGGTATGCTTCTTCCTGTTTATTTATCTCACGTACCGCCAGCACTTCCAGTACAGGCGCAGAAGGATTTAATGTATAAATTTCCTGCATAGTGGATAGTTCATTCGACGGGCTGCCCAATGCAAACAATGCCAGCATATCTGCTTTTTCGATATTGGATTTACATTGCGACAGGTATGCATCCTTCTGCTCTTTGCTATCTACGCTCCAGATAAAACTAATATAATTTGACACCCGGTTCACATCATTTTCACTAAAAGCCTTGCTGAATAAATACGCCGCTTCTTTTGCCCGGCCTGTGTGATAATATGCACCAGCCTTCAATGACAGGCACATTATCTTAAGAACACTTTCCGTTTTATTTTGTGGAATATAATCATCATAAAATTTTATTGCATCTTCATAATTACCGCTGTAATGAGCTAGCCGTATAACCTGGTATGCAAATTTTAACCTGAATAAATCTGTTTTTGCGGCACCATACAATTGCTGACCATTTTTTATAAATTTTGCCATTGCTACACTATCCCGCTGTATAGGTTCCCAGGCACGGGCCTCACCGATCACGTAGGGCGCTACTTTTTTTGCATAAATAATATAACCCAATGCCTCCAGGTCTTTCTTTTGCAAAAAATAATTTGTCATGCTGTTTCGCATTACCGAATCCGGTATTTTCAATGGCTGCGCTTTTTCAATATTATAATAAAGACTATTTACATCTTTTAAAGCATATTGGGTAACAAAATAGTCTGCATCCACTGCCTTCACCGATGCTCCGCAATAAGCAGCCCATTCATCTGCCAGTACATCAGATTTTCTTACCGGATCATCTTCACTATATAAAAAAAGATTGCTGCTGTAATAGAATGGCGCATACGCTTTTGTCGAAGGTAAATGCTGAGAAAAAAAAGAAGTGTAATAATCATAAGGGTCTTGGTCTGGCCCGCAACCGATAATATTCTGGGGAATGGTTACAGATAAAATACTAATTGAAAATGCGGTAAATATTTTCCAGTTCATTGTTGCTGTATTTACTTAAAGTTAGAGAATCGAGATGAAAAAGTGAAACCCGGAAATTTTTACCGGGAAGTTTATTGTTTATAATTTTTGCGGCCGCTATAATTTCATCATAGCTGCTTTTTTCATTTCTTAAAAAATCTCCCTTTTTAAATTCATAGCCATTAAGTAAAGTGTCTTTTAAAAAACTGTAGCGGTTAGTTTTTATTGTTACAAATGATTTACTTAAAATTCTATCCGGCAGGTTTTGAATTAAGCCTGCATAATTACCTTTTCTAAATAAAACTTTCCACTCAAATAAAGGGAAGGCTACATCCAGTGGCAATGGATAATTGGTAAGGTTACTTATATATTTTTTAAGTTCATTAGTTTCAATGATAGAATTACCGGTAGCCGGATTTTTTAAGTTGCCCATATTATAACACATCAGAAGCCCTTTATCCACCGGCGGTACGCCTGATTTCGCCATAAATTTTATTTGATGCAAACGGATAGTAGCAGAAATTAAAATTGCAGTATCTAAATGCTTCAACGTTTTCAGAATGGAAAAATATTTATCCTTTGTGCCAGATGACCAGTCGCAATCTATTTGTATTTCCTTTACCTTTTTAAATTGATTGATAGCTGAAATGTTATCCATTAATTTTACTATTTTATTAGCAACCTCAGCAGTTTGTGTGTTGTCAATTTTATAGATACATTCATTTGTTATAAAAACTGTAGGAATAATGTTTTTTTGTTGCAGGAATTCCTTGTCGGCAATTTGTATTTGTGCAACAGGCGCCGGAGATGCAGAAGAAGCATCCCAATCCACATCAAAAAGTTTTAAATAAATAGTATTAATCTTAAGACTATCCAGTTTTTGTTTTTCAAAAGCCGATAATTTAAAAATTGATTTCCAGTAGTAAATAGACCGGGTTACAGTTCTTTGCTGTTTTATTTTATGGTTACAAGAACTGACTAAAAATCCGGAAAGAAGAGGGATTAAAAAGATCTTACTGTTTAAAAAAGTGTATTTCATAACCGTAAATAAATCTACGCTTTAAAAGTAAATTTCACAGATCTTAAAAAAATCATAAACCCCAAATTCTACATCATAAATCATTCAGTTATATTTGCAGCCTTATGGCAAACGAAGCAAATAATCCTACCTCAACGGCAGGCGGGTTCCAGGAGTTGATCTCACATTGTAAAGAATATGGCTACATTTTTCAGAGCAGTGAAATTTATGATGGGTTGGCAGCAGTGTATGATTACGGGCAAATGGGGGCACAACTTAAAAAAAATTTACGGGACTATTGGTGGAAAAGCATGACCCAGTTGCA
>JBDUCK010000392.1:0-3047 GCA_040003485.1 Ferruginibacter sp.
TAAACTACTTCCCAAACTTTGGTGTTTAAGCCTGATAATTTTGTAAGGCCGGTAATAAGGGAAATTATGATAAAATGCAGGCAATACAATCCATAGGTTATCACACCCAAACGACTGGGTATTTTAAAATTCCCCATTTTATAAAAAGAATTCTTAGCATAACATTGCTCCAGTATTATCATCAACATTATGGTAGAAATAAGTGGCCTTTCCAATACCCTTAACCAATAGCCGGATAATAAAAATTCATCTCGGAATAAAAATACAAATGCAAAAACTGCGTAAAGCATAATAATGGACCATTTTGGTAATTGTGATATCTTATTTTTAAACGAAGCGGATTGCAGTATAAGCCAGGCCCCCATACCACCTAAGGCCATATCCCCAATACACGATAGGGTGTGCATTTCATGTAGTCTGGGCACATCATTAAACGCCCTGTAAATAATACTGACTGCTAAAATGGCAATTAGTGGTATCCAGAATTTTTTGACCGGGAAAAAGGAAAGAATAACAGGCCATGCAAGATAAAACTGTTCTTCTATAGAGACACTCCATAAAACCCCCAGCCCCTGTGCATCAGGTAACCCTTTTTTTATATAGTCAAAGTTGCTAATGAAACTCACATAATACCAGGGATCCGCAGTTTCATTAGGTATACCACCGGCAAGTATTTTAGTATAGGGAAAAATTACAAACCCATAAAACACACAAGCAAAGTAAAGGGGCCATATTCTTAGTATGCGCCTTATCCAGAAATTTACGACCTGGATATTTTTATTTTTATTTTTTTCTTTTATAAGCAAATAGGTAATAAGGAATCCACTAAGGACGAAGAAAAAATTTACGCCTAAAAAACCGTTACCAAATAAAGTCTGTTTAAAAAGATGATAAGTAGAAGAAGATTTGATGTCTGGGTTATCCGTATGAAAGCTGTGAAAAAAAAATACAGAAAGAAAGCAAAAAAATCTTAATCCATCCAGGTTTTCAAAATAGGGTTTGTTTTTGGGGATTATCTTACTTGCCATAAATAAATATATGTTGCTTTTTTAAAAAAATAAATATTTTTAAAAACTAAGAAGCCCATAACTCATATTATTTGAAATATTTCATTCTTTCGCAAAATTCAGTAGGCTGGCAGCCGCCTTTGAAAAAGCGTAGCATCAATTTATCTTATTATTTCTCCATGTTGAAAAATATCAATTTCGCTTGAGTGCTACATGGTATACTATTTGCGATATGTTGTTTTTTATAATTTTATTTAAATAAATTACAAATCACCGACTTATGCAAAATTTATTACAACACCGACTAAAGCTTATTAACAAGTCTAAGGCTATTTTTATAAAGCTTCTTTTCTTTTCTTTCTCTATTATGTTTTTTACAACTGCCAGGGCGCAAACCGGGCAGGCGCTAAACTTTGATGGTATAAATGATTATGTAAGTCTACCCTTTGCTATTAATGGAGATTACACAAAAGAAGCGTGGATAAATCTTGCTTCCACTAGTGGGGCATCTAATATTGTATCCGGAAATAACACCTATTTCTATGTGACCGCCGGTGGCATACTCACTGCCGGCCAGTCAGGCAGCATTGCTGTTGTTAGTGATGTAACGGCACTGGTACCCGGTATATGGTACCATGTAGCAGTAACATTTAACGCAACCTCTGGAGCAATGAATCTATATAAAAATGGCGCTGTGGTAAGTAGTGGGGTTGCACCTGCTTATATAGAACCAGTACTGGAGATTGGAAGATTTAGTTCTGCTAATTACTTTAACGGGACTATGGATGAAGTACGGGTGTGGAGTACAGAACGTAGCGTTTCAGAAATTCCTGCGAGTAAAGATTGTGAACTTACAGGGGACGAACCTGGGCTGTTGGCTTATTATAAATTCAATCAAGGTACTGCAGGTGCAAATAACTCTTCGATCACAACTATTGCAGATAGTTCGGATAAATGCAATGTATTTAATGGCACGTTGAACAATTTTACCTTAATGACGGGTACCTCAAATTTTATTGCTCCTGGTGCGCCGGTAAGTGGTACATGCGCAAATTTCTTTTCTAACATAAACCTAACGGGAAACAATAATTGTATAGTAAATGGAGACGTTACCCCTTCATTAACTGATTTTACTGACTTTGGCAGTTATGGCTCTTCACCAATAAGCAGAACTTTTGTAATTCAAAATACTGGTAATACCGCATTAAATATTACAAGTGTAACTATTACAGGTGTAAATGCTTCCGATTTTTCATTTGCCGCTCCCGCTTCTACTGTTGCAGCAGGAGGTTTTACTAATTTAGTAGTTACTTTCTCACCTACGGGTGCTAACGGAATAAAAAATGCAACCATCACAATTAATAATGATGATGTTGATGAGGGTACTTTTACCTTTAATATAACCGGAAATTTTGCTGGCCCTGGCAAAGCACTAGCGTTTGATGGTATCGATGACAGGGTTGATTTACCATTTAATATCAGTGGCGACTATACAAAAGAGGCATGGATAAATACAAATACAGCAAGTGGTGCACAGAATATAGTAACGGGTACTAACACATATTTCTATGTAAATGGAGGCTTTCTTACAGCCGGCCAGGGGGGAAGTTTTGCTGTTGTTACTGATGGAACTGCACTGGTACCCAACACCTGGTACCAGGTTGCTGTTACATATAATGCAACAAGTGGCGTTATGAGTTTATATAAGGATGGAGCCCTGGTTGCATCAAATCCTGCTCCTGCCTACACAGAGACTCCTTTGCAGATTGGCGCTTTCGGTGGCTCCAGTAATTTTAGTGGTACCATTGATGAAGTTAGAATATGGAATGTAGAGAAAACTGTGGGACAGATTATGGCTTTTAAAAATTGCGAGCTTAATGGAGCGGAAGCCAACTTAATAGCTTATTATAATTTTAATGAAGGAATAAATGGAGGCGATAATACAGGGCTTACAACTTTAAACGATCTGCATGGTAATTGCCCGCTTAATGGCAAATTAGTAAATTTTGCCTTAACCGGCAATACTTCAAACTGGGTTGC
>JBDUCK010000099.1:0-10212 GCA_040003485.1 Ferruginibacter sp.
ACGGGCATAGATAATATTTTTAAGATCTTGAGGCTTGATTTTGTATGGAAAGTATCGCCCAGTCCTTCAACAGGAAATAAAGCATCAAATTTTGGTGTGTTTGGTAGTTTCCAGTTTCAGTTTTAAAGAGTGTTTTGGGATTTATACAAAATGTATGCAATGCATATTTAAATATCTTTGCAAAAATTGCAAATTGTAGTATGGATAAAAATTTTAATGAGGATAAGCAGCATACCCTTAGTGGTCCTGTAAGTATTTCGGGCACAGGATTACATACCGGCATAAATGTAGCTATGACCTTAAAGCCCGCCAACGCTGGCTTTGGCTTTCAATTTCAACGTATAGATTTACCCGGCTCGCCGGTAATAAAAGCAGATTGCGATCTGGTTACAGACACCTCAAGAGGTACCACTCTGGAGCAGGGTAATGTAAAAGTAAGTACCGTAGAGCATGTGTTGGCTGCATTGGTAGGTATGGGTGTAGATAATTGCCTTATAGAAATTAACGGCCCTGAAATTCCTATTATTGATGGCAGCAGCAAGCCTTTTATAGAAATTATTGAATCCATTGGTGTAGCAGAGCAGGAAGCTACTAAAGCCTGGTACACGATTGATACCAATATTTCATTTTACGATGAAAAGAAAAGAGTAGAAATGACGGCCTTGCCCGCTACCAATTATGAAATAACTACACTGATAGATTTTAACAGCCCTGTGTTAGGTACGCAACACGCCGGCCTTAAAAGCATGAAAGATTTCAGCGCAGAAATCGGGCCCTGCCGTACTTTTTGTTTTTTACACGAACTGGAAATGCTCATTGATAATAATCTTATCAAAGGCGGAGATATTAATAATGCCATTGTAGTGGTGGATAAACCGGTAACCGAAGAAGAAATGGGTCGCTTGGCAAAAGCTTTTGGCCGCACTAAAGTAGAAGTAAAAAGCGAAGGTTATCTCAACAACCTGGAGCTGCGGTTCCCCAACGAACCGGCACGGCATAAATTGCTGGATGTAATCGGCGATCTTGCTTTAATTGGCTACCCTATTAAAGCTCATATTATTGCCAACCGACCGGGCCATAGCAGTAACGTAGAGTTTGCAAAAAAAATAAAACAATACATAAAAAAGAATAAGCACACGAAGGGTATTCCTATTTACGATCCTAACCAACCGCCTGTTTATACCTTACAACAAATTGAAAAAACCTTACCGCACCGCTACCCATTCTTATTGATTGATAAAATAATAGAACTTACAGATACCCAGATAGTGGGAATTAAAAATGTAACCTTCAATGAATCTTTCTTCCAGGGCCATTTTCCCGGAAACCCTGTAATGCCGGGTGTTTTACAGGTAGAAGCCCTGGCACAAACGGGTGGTATACTTGCCATAAATGCCATGCCGAAAGGAGAATATGATACTTATTTTATAAAAATAGACAACTGTAAGTTTAAACAAAAAGTGGGCCCGGGAGATACCATGATTTTAAAAATGGAATTGATAGAGCCCATCCGTCGTGGAATATGTGCAATGAGGGGCAGCGTTTATGTTGGCAATAAACTCTGCACCGAAGGAGACTTTACAGCACAACTGGTAAAGAGGAATTAAAACAATAATTAGCCAATCAGCCAATGTGCTAATGTGCTAATTAAAAGTTCATAATTATTAAAGATTACAAACCGCTCAAACATTATCGAATTAGCTTATTAGCAAATTAAAAAATGATCCATCCGCACACATACATCCATCCAAACGCCAGGCTGGCTACCAATGTAAAAATTGATCCCTTTAGTGTTATTCACCAAAATGTAGAGATTGGCGAAGGCACCTGGATAGGCAGCAATGTTACTATTATGGACGGCGCCCGGATTGGTAAGAACTGCCGCATCTTCCCCGGGGCAGTTATTGCAGCTATTCCACAGGATTTAAAATTTGAGGGTGAGAGCACTACTGTAGAAATAGGTAACAATACTACAATCCGTGAGTTTGTTTCTATTAACCGCGGCAGCAAAGATAAATGGACCACCAAGGTTGGCGACAATTGCCTTATTATGGCGTACAGTCATATTGCCCACGATTGTGTGGTAGGTAACAATTGCATCATGAGCAATAATACTCAAATGGCCGGGCACGTTGTAATGGGCGATAACGCAATCTTGGCTGGCATGTGTGCCATACACCAGTTTGTGCAGATAGGCCAGCACGCTTTTGTAAGCGGCGGCTCTCTCGTAAGTAAAGATGTACCGCCTTATATTAAAGCAGGCCGTACACCACTGAGTTATGCCGGTGTAAATTCTGTTGGCCTGAAGCGCAAAGGATTTTCAGTAAGCAGGATAAACCAGATACTGGATATTTACCGCATCATTTACAATAAAAGTCTAAACACTTCGCAAGCGCTGCACTATATAGAAGAAGAATTACCTGCAACGGATGAGAGAGATGAAATTGTAACTTTTATCCAGGAAAGCGGACGTGGTATCATTAAACGATTCAGCAAAGGAAGCACCGAGGATGAATAAGCCTTATCCTATTCCCAGGGGGAGAAGGAAATGGAGAATATAGGGAAGATCAAAATGTATTTTTTTTGTTACCGGCATTCGAAATCCCATTCAGCATTCTTGCGTCGCACTCTTGTACAGCATACCGTTATTCAACTTTCATCAAAGCGTAGATTAAAAATAAAACACAGCTTTAAAAAAAAATGAGCGTACAAGAATTTAAACCCAACTTCCAGTTTCCTCTCCCCCTGGGGAGAGGGGTTGGGGTGAGGAATCTTGGTAAGCGGTACAACAGGGAGTGGATATTCCGGCACTTTAATTATGAATTTATGCCAGGTAAAAGTTATGCTATTACCGGCCCCAATGGCTCAGGAAAATCTACTTTATTACAGGTTATCGCAGGCGCAATTTTGCATAGCGAAGGAACCATTGAAATAACAAATGCTTCAACGGAAAATAATGGAGAAAGAACAATAATCCCAAATGAAAATATTTACCAACAACTCTCTTTTGCTGCACCCTATCTGGAACTGGTAGAAGAAATGACGGCCGTGGAGTTATTAAATTTCCATAGCAAGTTTAAAGCGCTCACAAAACCGGTAGAATTTATTTTAGCGGAAGTATCTTTGCAGGCAGCGGCAACAAAACAGATCCGCTATTTTAGCAGTGGTATGAAGCAGAGATTAAAATTAGCGCAGGCATTTTTTAGTAACACAAATATTTTATTACTGGATGAGCCAACAACAAATTTAGATGCAGACGGCATCAGTCTTTATCATAAGCTTATAAAAAATTATACGCAGGATAAATTAGTATTCGTAAGTAGCAATGATAAACAGGAATATGATTTTTGTGAAGAAATCGTTTCAATTTCTGATTATAAATAATGCAGAAGTAATTATCGCTTTTTTATTTTTCTCATTGCTTAATTATTCATCCTGTAATTTCAATGGCTTTTTAAAAAACAGGTTTTTATACCAGTCTCTACGCATAGTTGGTTTTTCTATTAAAAGAAATATTATACCACTTACAACCAACATAGCGGCAGTGGCTATAAGCGCATGTAAGCTGATGTTTAGCCATTCATAATTACTAAAAATTATTTTGGCAAACCTGTGTCTCATTAACCCTAATACCCCGTCATGCAACAGGTAAATGGAATAACACATGCCACCCAGGATAGCAACAGGAGCAAAGCTAAAGCAGCGTTTTAAAATATTATTATGTAATATAAAGAACATGTACAGGAGCATACATATTATTTTAGTAAGAGTAAAATATACGCTCACATAATAACCCGGTATAAAAAATGACAGCAATAAAAAAAATACTCCCGCCCAGGTATATATTTTGCTGCTAAAATTTTTCTTATTTAATATATATAGATCCGCTAATAACATACCTCCAAAAAAATAACAGCCTTTGTTTAAAAAATCAGCCATGTCATATTGATGGTAGTAAGAAAATGCAGTGCCGGATAAAATCAGGATAACAAATATTCCCCGCCTGATGATCCTATTTTTTATGTAATATAAATAAGCGAGTAAAGGCATCAGGATATAAAACTGGATCTCTACTTCCAGGCTCCAGGTTACTCCATTAATTGCTGAAGCCTCATTATAAATAATATTATGCATATAAAATAGTGAGGCAAAAAAATGTGGTAGTAACTGCGAAAAACCTGCATAGTGTAAAATAAAAACCCTTACCAAAAAATAGCATATAAGCGTTATAATATAAAGTGGCTCCAGCCTGGTCAGTCTTCTGAAAAAATATTTTTTTATTTGTACAGGTGCGCCATTCAGTAATTTATTTTCAGCAAAAGGCAGGGATAAAATAAATCCGCTGATAATAAAAAAAAGCGATACACCTGCTACACCTTCCAGCAAAAATGTATGTATAAGTCCCGCCGGGCGGGGCAATTGCAGTACCGAATCCTGTATATATGATCCAAGATGGGCAAGCATTACCACCGAAAAAATTGCAATGAACCTTAAGCCGTCAATTTCCGGTATGTACCTGCCGGAATAAGTGACACGCCGGAATTTTTTAAAAAAGGTAGATGAGATCATCAACTGTTGTTAACGGCGTGAAGCTATCAGCAGATTCAGGTCAGTATATTTCAGATCAAACCTTTCGCTCAAATGAAAATTGGTGAGGGAGCCTTTAAATAAATAGATACCACTGCGGATATTAATTTTATGCCATATTATATGGTCAATACCACCTTCCTCTGCTGTCTCCAGCAATAAAGGCATCAGCACATTGCTGATAGCTTGCGAAGCCGTACGGGCAAAACCGCTTGGTATATTGGGTACACAATAATGTATTACATCGTATTTTTTAAACACAGGTTTTTTATGTGTAGTTACCAGGCTGGTTTCAAAACAACCACCATGGTCTATACTCACATCAACAATTACGGTGCCTGGCCGCATAGCCGCTACCATTTCTTCACTAACTACAATGGGTGTACGCCCGCCACTGCCCCCAAGTGCGCCTACCGCCACATCGCAGGTTCTCAATTGCTTTGCCAGTATTTTGGGTTCTATTACCGAGGTCCACATACGTACACCAATATTATTCTGCATCCGCTTAAGCCGGTAAATACTGTTGTCAAACACTTTTACGCTGGCGCCCATTGCCAGTGCTGTACGGGCTGCATACTCACCTACTATACCGGCACCGATGATAATTACTTTTGTAGGAGGAATGCCGCTGATACCACCGACCAGTACACCTTTACCATTGTTTGCGTTACTCAGGTGCTGGCCTGCTATCAGCATGACCGCACTGCCGGCAATCTCACTCATACTGCGGACAATGGGATTGTGACCGCTGTCATCTTTCAGGTTTTCAAAACTAAGAGCCGTTATTTTTTTCTCCATCATTTTTTCCAGCACATGCTTCTTCATAACGGCAAGGTGTATAGGAGAAATAATGTATTGATTTGGCTTAAGCAATTCGCAATCTTCTTCACTTACCGGGGCACTTTTTACAATTACATCACAATCAAAAATTGCTTTTTTATTATGTATAATTTTAGCACCAGCCTCACTATAATCTTTATCACTGTAATTAGCACCCAGCCCTGCACTTGTTTCTACATTTACTTCGTGGCCATTGGCAATAATCACTCCTACAGCTTCAGGTGTAAGCGCAATACGGTTTTCTATAAAAGAATCTTCCCGGGGAATACCTATACAAAGTATTTCTGTTTTAGGTTTTACATCCAGGGTTTCTTCCATTGTTTCATAAGTAAAAGAAGGAGATACAAAAGGTTTTGCTGTTGCCATATTTGTTAAAAATTAATGTGCCTTACGGCATATACAAATTACAAATTTATCCGCAGCTTTCTTTCATTATTACTCACTGTTTCCAAATAACAATGCAATGTATCAGCAGGAAAAAGATGTGGAATTTTTTCAGGCCATTCTACCAGGCAAATATTTCTGGAATATAGGGCATCCTCTACACCAGCTGAAACCGCTTCTTCTTCGTCTTTCAATCTGTACAAATCTATATGATAAATAATTTCACTGGTAGCAGTTTTATATTCATTTATGATAGAAAAAGTTGGGCTGCCAACGGCATCTTTTACCAGAAGCAGGTTACACAATGCGTGGATAAAAGTAGTTTTTCCTGCACCCATTGATCCATGAAAAGCAACCACCCGCCGACCTTTTATTACCGATAAAAAACAGGCTGCCGTTGTTTCTATTTCATCTAACGAAAAAATTGTATCCATGATGCAAAGATAATTTTCATAATTAGTAAATAGTTAGCCTGCAGGTAAGATAATTTTGCAAGATGGAGAAAATAGAATGGGACGTTGCGGGAATGACCTGTAGTAACTGTGCATTGAGTGTATCAAAGTTTTTACAAAAAGAAGGAATGCAGGATGTAAAAGTAAGCCCTATCGACGGCGCAGTATCTTTTACCAAAAATGAAAATACACCCATTTCAAAATTAAAAGAAGGGATAAAAACACTGGGCTACAGCGTGGTTGATAGCGACACAACTATGCAACCAAAACAATCCTTTTTATCAAATACTAAAAAACGGTTTCTTTTTTGCCTGCCATTCACCCTGGTATTAATGCTGCACATGCTTCACAAATGGCTGCCGCTGCATTGGCTCATGAATCCCTGGACACAATTGACTTTATGCCTCCCGGTATTTGTAACGGGTATGTGGTTTTTTGGCAGAAGTGCTATAAAAAGCCTGCGCAACCTTATGCCAAATATGGATGTGCTGATTGCATTAGGAGCATTGGCATCATTCGTTTATAGCCTTACCGGCGCTGTATTACAATTAGGTGAAGGGTATCTTTTTTTCGAAACAACGGCATCCATTATTACCCTTGTTTTTATGGGCAACTACCTGGAAGATATTTCTATTCAATCTACACAAAAAGCAATTAAATCGCTGGCGAAATTTCAAAAGGTAATGGCCAATATGATTGCCTTTGACGACGAACACAGAGAAAATATTTTTCTAATTGAAAATACACAACTGAAAACCGGTGATTTAATTTTAATAAAAAACGGTGAACTGGTGCCGGCAGATTGTAAAATATTATGGGGTGATTGTTTGGTGAATGAAGCAATTGTTACGGGTGAAAGTTTGCCGGTTGCAAAACAAAAAACAGCATTATTAATTGGGGGTAGTGTATTGGAAAACGGGCTTGTAAAAGCACAGGTAACAGCTGCAGGTAAGGACACAATACTTTCCGGCATTTTACAAATGGTAAAAAATGCACAGGCAGAAAAACCGCCCATGCAAAAAATGGCAGACAGGATAAGTGCTGTTTTTGTACCAGTGGTAGTTGGGATTGCGCTGCTGGCTTTTATCGTAAACTTTGGAGGTTTTCATTTCAGCATTGGGGTATCGCTCATGCGTGCTATTGCTGTATTGGTAACATCATGCCCGTGTGCAATGGGTCTTGCAACCCCTGCTGCCATTGCTGTTGGCCTGGGCCGTGCTGCCAAAACAGGCATCTTATTCCGAAATGCAAGCAGCCTGGAATCTTTTAAAACGATCAGGCAGGTCGTGTTTGATAAAACCGGAACATTAACAACCGGCAATTTTATCATCTCCGGGTTTCATACTTCTATTGATGAAACAGCATTTAAAAAGATTGCCTATTCGCTTGAAAAATTTTCCAATCATCCCTTGGCAAAAACTATTACGGCACAATGGAAAACAAATGATATTATTAAATGGAAAAAGATAGAAGAAATAAAAGGCATGGGCATAAATGCTGCAGATGAAGATGGAAATATTTATGAAGCCGGTTCTTTTAAAATAATGCCGCCCGGTTTTGAAGATGCAAACCACAATATTTTTATTTTAAAAAACAAACAATTCCTTGGCTGGATAAATGTGCAGGACGAAATAAGAAGCGAAGCAAAACAGGTGATACAATGGCTGCATTCAAAAAATATAAAAACTATTTTATTAAGTGGAGATAGAAAAGAAAAATGTCTTGAAATTGCTTCACAGGTAGGCATAGACGAAATATTAGCAGAACAAACACCACAGCAGAAAATGGAAAAAATTGCAGCCCTTAACAGAGAGACACCCACCGCAATGGTAGGTGATGGTATTAACGATGCCCCGGCATTAGCCAAAGCTACCCTGGGCATTTCGCTAAGCGAAGCTTCACAGATAGCTATGCAGAGTGCTGATGTAATTTTAATGAATCATGGCCTTAAGAATCTACCCAATGCCTTAGGCCTGGGCAGGCATACTTACCTTACCATAAAACAAAATCTATTCTGGGCCTTTATTTATAATATAGTCGCTATTCCTGTTGCTGCCATAGGCTTACTTACGCCCACTGTGGCCGCACTGGCAATGGGTTTTAGTGATGTAGTTTTGGCCGCCAATTCGGTAAGGCTTTTTGTAAAAAAGGTTTTATAACTTCATTGCTTAACGCACGACTTGTATTGAGCGATAGCAATTTCATATTAAAAAAATATTGGGGATATAGCAGTTTCAGACCGCTGCAGGAAGAAATTATAGAGGCAGTCCTTTCTAAAAAAGATGTACTGGCATTGTTACCCACAGGCGGTGGAAAATCGATCTGTTTCCAGGTGCCTGCTATGATGATGGAAGGCATTTGCCTTGTTGTAAGTCCGCTTATTGCGCTTATGAAAGACCAGGTAGAAAACCTTAAAATTAAAGGTATTCCAGCCCTGGCTGTTTATTCGGGAATGCATTTTATGGAAGTAAAAAATACTTTACAAAATGCAGCTTTTGGCAGTTATAAATTTTTATATGTTTCCCCGGAAAGACTGGAAACAAAATTATTCCTGGAATATTTACCAGCCATAAAACCCAACCTCATTGTTGTTGATGAAGCCCATTGCATATCGCAATGGGGCTACGATTTCAGACCGCCGTACCTGCGCATTGCCAACTTACGGGAACAGTTACCTGATACACCCGTAATTGCTTTAACCGCATCTGCAACGGTACCGGTACAAAATGATATTTGCGACAAATTACTCTTTAATAAAACCCAGGTTCGCTTTCACCAATCCTTTGAAAGAGCAAATCTTTCTTACAGTGTTTTTCAGCCTGCAGCTAAACAAACGAAACTGGTTGAGATATTAAAAAATGTACCTGGTACTGCGATTGTATATTGCAAAAGCAGGAAGCATGCACAGCAGATTGCCGCACTTCTAACCCTGCATCATATCAGTGCAGATTTTTATCATGCCGGTTTATCAAACGACCAGCGGAATGCAAAGCAGGAAAGCTGGATAAAAAATAATACCCGGGTGATCGTTTGCACTAATGCATTTGGGATGGGAATAGATAAACCGGACGTAAGGGTGGTGGTACATTTTGACATTCCTGATTGTATTGAAAATTATTACCAGGAGGCAGGGCGGGCGGGCAGGGATGTTAAAAGAGCTTATGCTGTGCTGCTGTATGAAGAAAAAGAATTAGATGATTTACTTGTAAAAATAATACTGCGATATCCATCTGCTGAAGAAATAAAAAAAACATATACCGCATTAATGAATTACCTGCAGGTTGCCGCTGGCAGCGGAGAGGGAATTTCGTTTGATTTTGACATTGCAACTTTTGCAACAAATTTTAAATTAAATATTCTTCAGGCTACTTATTGTATACAGGCAATGGCACAGGAAGAATTACTTAGTTACAACGAAATATTTTTTAAGCCTTCAATTGTTGAATTTGCTGTGTCAAAAAATGACCTGGCTGAATTTGAACAACAGCACCCTGAAATGGAAGATATGATAAAAGGCCTTTTAAGAACTTACGAAGGGATTTTTGATTACCCTTGTACCATCTACGAAAGCCTGTTGGCAAAGTTTTTAAAATTATCCATTTCCCAAATAATTGCTAACCTTAAAAAACTTCATCAATATCATATAATAAAATATGAGCCAGTTTCTGAACAACCCCAGGTCTTTCTTTTAAAGAACAGGATGTACGCAGATGATTTTAAAATGGATACAAAAAAAATTGAACAGCGAAAGGAACACTTTAAAGAAAGAGTGCAGGCCATCATTGCATTTGTAAACAACAAGAATATTTGCAGAAGCAAAATAATTGCTGGTTATTTTGGAGATACTAATATAGCCGATTGTAAAATTTGCGACAATTGCATTAATAATAAAGAAACTAAATTATCTGCAGAAATGTTTCAGCAGCTTTCCCATAAAATATTGGCCTTA
>JBDUCK010000100.1:0-10188 GCA_040003485.1 Ferruginibacter sp.
AGGGCCAGCGGCTACGGGTTACCGATATACAGGGGGAACAGGTATCGGATTTTATCTGTTTCAATCATCAGGATAAAGCAGAATATCTTTCCAGCGGAAGAACTATAGATTATGCAGAAACTATTTTTCTTACCACGGGCCATCCCTTTTATTCTAACCGAAGTAATGTAATGTTTAACATGGTGGAAGATTCTGTAGGCCGGCATGATTTTCTACTTACGCCCTGCAGTGCCGAGACTTTCCGCATTATTTACGGGCATACACAACCGCACCGGGGCTGCCTGGGTAATCTTGCTGAAGCCCTGCAACCATACGGCATACTGCCGGATGATATTCCGGTGTGTTTTAATATTTTTATGCATGTAGCCGTAAATAGTGACACAGGAAAAATTGGTGTGCTGCCACCAAAAAGCAAAGCAGGCGATCATATTATTATTGAAGCACAGATGGATCTTATAATAGGGATGACGGCCTGCTCCGCAGAAATGTCTAATAATTATTCGTTTAAGCCAATTGGTTATTCGGTAGAATAAGCGTGTAATGATATCGGTCAAAATTATTTTCCCGGTTACAAATCTTCCAAAACTTTTTTAAATAAATTACTCAACACCTTATCAGCTTTGCCGGCTACCGCAATGATCTCACTAATATTTACCGGTTGTAAATTATCGGGGTCGCACTCATCGGTTATAACGCTTATGGCTGCGCAGCTAAGGTCGATATGGTTAGCCACTATTATTTCAGGCACAGTGCTCATGCCCACCATATCGGCACCGGTTGAACGCAGATGCCTGTACTCCGCCCGTGTCTCTAAATTAGGCCCCATCACAGCAACATAAATACCTTTTTTTAATTCAATATTTAATCCGCCAGCAGCAGCAATAATTTTATTATTCAGTTCATTGTTATAAGGCTGGCACATATCTACAAAGCGGTTTCCAAATTCCGGTGCATTCAATCCTCTTAACGGATTTTCTGGCAGTAAATTAATGTGATCATCAATAAGCACCAGGTCTGCTTTTTTGTAAGAAGGGTTCATACCACCGGCAGCATTACTCAGCAATAAATATTTTATTCCTAATTCTTTCATTACTCTTACCGGCAAGGTAATTTGCTGCATCGTGTATCCTTCGTAATAATGAAACCTGCCCTGCATCACCACTACCGGCTTGCCACTAAGTAAACCGAAAATTAAATTTCCTTTGTGAAACTCTACCGTAGCTTCAGGAAAATCCGGGATATCACTGTAAGGCAATGAAACCTTTATATCTATTTCCGCTATCAATGCGCCAAGACCCGTGCCCAGTACAATGCCAGCCAATGGATTTTTAAAACCCCGGCTTTTTAAAAATGCCGCACACTCTTTTATAGTTGCTAAAGAATAAGTCATACCAATCTATTTTATTTGAATGTACGTAAATTACTATGAAAATTATTTCAGTTCATTCAATCTTTATATGAAATTCCGGCTATCTTTTTTGATGCTTTTTTTTACCACTTTTTGTTCCGCCCAGGCTGGTTACAAAACCGGGGAAACCATTGCTGATATTCCTGCAAAAAAAATACTGAACTTTAATACCACTTCCGCTTCAATAAAAAAATTACAGGCCAACGTTACTATTATTGATTTCTTTGGCACCTGGTGTTTACCTTGTATAAAAGCCTTACCAGAATTAGCAAAATATAAAAAGGCTTTCAATAGTGATCTAAATGTTATACTTGTTTCTACGGAAGACGAAACAAAACTCAGTAAATTTATCAACAGCAGGCAGCCTTTTGCATTTCCTTTGGTGGTAGATGAAGGCAATACATTTACCAATGCTTTTCAACCACCATCATATCCTTATACTGTTGTGATTGATAAAAATTTAAAAATACTTGCCATTACCAATGCTGCAGATCTTACTGAAGTGATGCTGCAAAAATTTATCAGCGAAAGTAAATCTGCTGTTAGCGAAATAAATACTAAAACAGTAAGCATAACGCCTTCGGCAAAAAAAGAAACTATGGCAACATTTATCGCCAGCGGCAACAGCCTGGTAAAATTATCGCAGGATTTTATGTATGCTGCTAAAACGGGTGATGATGCTACACAATTTATTAACCAGTTAAAAGATATTTCATACGCTGATATTATTTCCAACATAAAAACAGATGATGATAAAAAAGCATTCTGGATAAATCTCTACAATGCTTATACCAATTCATCGCTGCACAAGAACCCGGATCAATATAAAAACAGGAGTGCCTTTTTTAAAAATAAAAATATTATTATCGCCGGTAAAACTTTTAGCCTGGATGAAATAGAACATGGCATTTTGCGGCGCAGCAAAATAAAATGGAGCTTAGGTTATCTCAATAAATTATTCCCCGGCAAAACCGAAAAAGAATTAAGGGTAGATAAATTAGATTACCGGATTCATTTTGCTCTTAACTGCGGCGCCAAAAGCTGCCCCCCTATTGCGTTTTACAATCCTGAGAATATAGATAAACAGTTAGACGTTGCTACTACCGCTTATCTCACCGGCGAAACAGCTTACGATAAAGAAAAAAATACGTTGGCTTTACCTGCACTCTTTAATTGGTTCAGAAGGGATTTTGGCGGTAAGAAAAAAATAATTGCTTTAGTAAGATCTAAACAATTAATTCCGGCCGGTGTTAATCCTAAAATAATGTTTAAAAAATACGACTGGTCACTTTACTTAGATAATTTTAAACAGTAATAAATAAAGCAGCCTAAAAACTTGTGCATGAAAAATGCGGCTTTGATCATATTTGTCCGCAACCCGGTTTTAGGAAAAGTAAAAACAAGGTTAGCTGCCAGTATGGGAGATGCAAAAGCGCTTGCTGTTTATAAATATCTTTTACAGCATACGAGAAGCATCAGCAACGATGTGACCGTAAAGAAATTTGTTTTTTATGCCGATAATATTAATGAAGATGATCTGTGGAATGGCTTTGAAAAACGCCTGCAAAAAGGAAATGATTTAGGCCAAAGAATGACAAATGCTTTCCGGGAACTTTTCATGCATGACTTTAAAAACATATGTATTATTGGCAGCGACTGTTTAGAATTGGATGCCGAAACGCTTAATGATGCTTTTACAGCATTAGAAACTACTGATATCGTAATTGGGCCTGCAATAGATGGCGGCTATTATTTAATGGGGATGAATAACGACTGTACCGCTATATTTGACAAAAATGAATGGGGTACAGATGCTGTTTATAAAAATACCACAGACATTATCAAAAAAAATAAATTTACTTATACTGACTTAGAAATACTGAACGATGTAGATACCGAAACTGATTTGCCTGAAGGATTAATAATATGAGGTAAGAAAATCCGTATGCATGTTATGTACGTATAAGTATTTAGGGTCTAATATCATTAATTTGAATACATCTACTGCTATATTATTTTTTTCACGGAGTTCAGTTGAAGAAGCCTCTGCAAAAAACTGGCTGCCCGGGAAAAATAAAAAAAATCAGTTACTGGCTAAACAGTTGATAAAACAAACACTGGCAGAGGCAAAAAAAACTAATCTTCCCATCTTTATTGTTGATTCTGCAAAACAAACCGGCCAAAGCTTTGGCGAAAAATTTTCAAATGCTATTGAGTCGGTTTTTAATAAGGGTATCCAAAATGTGATAGCCATAGGCAGTGATTGCCCCAGGCTAACAGCAGCAGATATACAAAAAGCTTATGATATTTCCTGCCAGGGCAATATGGTTTTAGGCCCTGATACAAGGGGCGGTGTGTACCTGCTTGGCTTAAATAAAAATAATTTTAACCCCCAGCGTTTTCAACAGCTCCCCTGGCAAACCAGTAATTTAATAACAGCCATCATCAACTACGCAGCGGAGACCGGGGGAACAACAACGGCTCTCCGGAGGCTTGATGATTTTCATCTGAATGTTACAATTTCTTCTGCTTCCCTGCTAAAAAAAGTATTGTTATTACCGTTGCTGAAAACGGTTATTAGTTTACTCACCCCGGGCTACCACTTACCTTCTTTTGGTTTTTCTTATTCTCCCCTTTCCGTTGTTTACTGTAAAGGACTACGGGCTCCTCCATATTGCATTTTGTAAAACTGCAACATTTTTTTACCACTAATTATTTTAAAAACTAATGAAGAAATTTTTATTCAGCGGCATTTTGCTATGCCTCTGTCAAATTATTTTTGCCCAGGCAACCTACACAGTAAGGTTGATAGACGGCCTGCAGGAACAACCTGTAAAAAATTATACCATCACCCTTACTGATGCAAAAGGAAATGTTGTAGAGCAATCCACAACCAATGATGCAGGTATTGCCAGTTTTTCAAAGCTTTCTGTAAATGCACGCTACAAGGCGTCTACACCAGGAAACGTAGATTATTTTGCCCTTGCCGAAGAGTTCTCTTTTTCTAAAATAAGCCCGGCTGTTACCCTTTATCTTACCCCTCAAAAAGCCTCCCGGTTAGAAGAAGTAACCATTAAATCCAATTCAAGAACTACCATTAACAGGAGAGATGCAACCGTATCCTCTTTTATCAGCAAAAAAGAAATAGAAGCCTTGCCGGTAGAAGGAAGAGATGTAACCAAAAGTTTTATAAGGCTGCCGAATATTACATTGGCTACATTAGGATATAACGAATCTCCGCAGATCGCAATTAACGGGGGAAGTCCTATCTACACCAATTATTTAATAGATGGGCTTGACAATAATGAACGTTTTTTAGGAAATGTAAAATTTAATACGCCTTTTGGATTTACAGAAAACGTATCAATACTTACTAATAATTATTCCGTAGAATTTGGCAATACCAGCAATGGCATTATAAACCTGGCTACCCGAAGCGGTACCAATAAATTTTCGGGAGAAGTTTTTTATGTAACACGGCCCGGCAAAGTGATAGACAGTAAATCCTCTTTTGCTGCATTAGATCTTTATGGCAACCCGGTGAAGGATGGGTTTCAGCGTCAGCAACTGGGCGTAGGCTTTGGCGGTGCTATAAAAAAAGATAAAACTTTTTATTATTTAAATTTTGAGCAGACAAATGATATAAAAGATAACCTGCTTAATTCTCCTGTTTTAGGAATTAATGAAACCGTAAGAGGTAAAAACTATTTCAGTTATATCTCCGGAAAAGTAGATCAGTATTGGAGCAAAAATTTTCACAGCAGCCTGAGAGCAAATGTGGGTATTTTTGATGTTGATGTGCAGGCAGGTGGATTAACGGGAGGCATTCTCTTTCCTTCAGCAGGCTCTACTCAAAAAAACAGGACATATCTGGTAGCCCTTAAAAATGATTATAAACTTTCTGGTAAATTAACCGCCGAAACAAATTTTCAAACTTCCTGGTTCAAATGGAATTACAGGGACAACCCTTTGTTTGGCAAGCCAGGGGTAACGGTTCAATCGCCCACTGGTATTGCTATTGCCAACATAGGGCCACAAAATTATATTTTTATTGACAATGAATATACCAACCAGTTTCAGCAAAAATTTAAATACACTACAGGCAGGCATACCTTTAAAGCAGGGGCAGAATTTACTACGTCTGATTTTAGTTTATTGGGAGCCGGTAACTCCAATGGATTTTACACAGTGCGTCTGACACAGGCACAGGTAGATGCATTAAAAGGGCAGAATATTGGTAGCAAATTAGATGTTGAAAATATACCCGCCAATGCCCAGGTCATCAACTACCAGGTAGATCTTGATAAATCAATATTTGGGGCTACCCAAAATGTTTTTAATATTTATGCAGAAGATAATATTGAAGTAAATAAAAAACTAAATGTCAGTGCCGGCCTGCGGTATGATTATGATAATCTTTCCAAAGCGGGCAGCACTAAAGGAGATAAAAATAATATCGGGCCGAGATTAAGTTTTAATTATAAAATTGATGAAAGCAATATCATCCGTGGTGGCTACGGCGTTTTTTATGATAAAATAAAATACTCTGTCACCAGTGATAACCTGCAGTTCAGTAACAATTCTCCTAATTTTAAATTAGAATTGCAGGAGTTGCAACGCCTGGGCTTACTTAGCGCAAATGCAGACCTGGATAGAATAACACACCCGGGAAACCTGAAAGCATTTTACGACCAGGGCTCGGCACCTGCATATTTACAAGGGCCTACCGCCGAGCAGGCAGCAGGCAACAGGTTGTTACAATCATCTGCTAATTTCCGCATTAAAAATCCGGATGGGTATCAAAATCCATATTCCAACCAGTATACTTTCGGGTATCAACGAAAAATAACAGAAGACCTGAGTTTTATTGCAGATGCAGTGTATGTTGCAACTAATAATTTATTCAGGATCAGAAATCTTAATGCAGCATCTTCTTATCCTTTAAATGATCCGGCAAATGCTACAGCACGTACCACTGCTGCAGCCAACCTTATCCGGCCAGTGCCAATTACAACAGTAAATGGCCAGTTTGAAGCAACCGTTGGCGGTAATAGTTTGAAAGGAATTGCACGGGATGTTTTTGTTACAGAAACAAAAGGAAAAGGAAGATATAAAGCCTTAAATTTTTCGCTGATAAAAACAAAAGGGACAAACGATAAAATTGCTTACCGCATAGTTTATACTTTATCACAATATAAAACAGATACAGAAGGAATAAACGTACGGGCAACAGATAATAATGATTATGCTGCAGAATATGCTGTAGGAGATAATGACAGAACCCATGTATTGAGTGCCCTGATAACCTGGTTTGCTGCACCTAACCTAACGCTTACGCCCACCCTCCTTTTTCAAAGCGGTCAGCCTATTACAAGATATGCTGATGCTACAAAATTTGGTGGCGTTACCGATTTGAATGGGAATGGTGAAAATGCATACGCCAATGCCGGTCCTGCAGATTATCAGCCTGGTGAAAAAAGAAATGGCGGTGGTCGCTTACCAGCTTCTACTACTTTCGATTTTTCTGCTAAATATAAAATCAGCATCAATAAAAAACCTACACTTGAGCTTTCTGCAGATATTTATAATTTATTAAATACAGAAAACCTGAGTGGTTTTGCCACTGGCAGAGCAGCTAACAACACGGTTCAGTTTGGCCCAAGCAGTAACAATACTATTACTAAAAGAGGTTCTGCACCACCCCGCCAGTTTCAGTTTGGGGTAAGGTATTTATTTTGATGCCTTTTTTTATTAATGCATGTATAGTCTTAATTTCACTATACATGCATTCTCTTTTTTAAGCCTCTTTTTAAATATGTTCAATTCACTTATGAAAAAAAATATTTACTTTTTATTTGCATGCTTGCTTACCGTTTTTTTTAGCTGTAAAAATAGCACTGCTCCGCAGGATGAACTTAAAAATAAAAGCTGGCAACAGGTTAGTGCGCTGGCAAAAGGAAGCACCGTAACAATGATGATGTACCTGGGCGATAAAAGAGCCAATAGTTACATGAATGATTTTGTAATCCCCGAACTGCAAAAAAAATACGGTGTTACGTTGAAGATTGCCGGGGGCCAGGGAAATATAATTGTAAGCACCCTGATGGCCGAAAAAGAAGCAGGCAAAAAAGAAGGGCAGATTGATGTTTGCTGGATAAACGGGGAAACGTATTACCAGATAAAACAGATTGATGGGCTTTACGGCCCTTATACAAATCAGCTACCAAACTCTAAATATATAAACTACAACGACCCTATTATAAAATACGATTTCCAGGAGGAAATCAATGGCTTTGAAACCCCATGGGGCAAAGCTTTTTTTAATGTGATTACTGACACCGCTAAAATTAAACAACCTCCTGTTACCATGCAGCAGTTTGAAAGTTATTGGAAAGCCAATCCCGGCAGGTTTACACTTTCACTTGATTTTGTCGGACTCACCCTGCTTAAATCCTGGCTGGTAGAAATTGCAGGTGGCATACAGGAATTAGATGGTGCCTTTGATGCAAAAAAATATGATAAATACAGTACCATACTTTGGGATTTTATAAATAAGAATAAAAAATATTTTTGGAAAAAGGGTGAAACATTTCCCGAAAGTAATGTTGCCATTACGCAAATGTATGGCACCGGCGAACTGGACTTTAGTTTTGCCTTTGGTATATCGGCTGTAGAAAGAAATGTTACCGAAGGATTATTCCCGGTTACTTCCAAAGCCTATATTTTACAGGCAGGTTGTATTCATAATACAAGTTACCTGGGCATACCTTACAATGCGCCGAATAAGGCAGGGGCAATGGTTGTATGCGATTTTTTAATTTCCCCGGAAGCCCAGGTAAAAAAAGCAGACATCAGGTCCTGGGGGTCTGCTACTATTCTTGATTATGATAAATTGGAGAAAGTATACCAGGATGATTTTACTGCATTGCCAAAATTAAAATATGGTTTAAATGAAGCTGAAGTAAAAAACAAATCCATCAAAGAAACCGCTTCTACTTATATGATTAAAGTGGCGGAGGATTTCAGGAAAAAAGTGATAGAGTTAAAATGAAAAAACCAACATTGATACCTTTTGTAGCTGGTGCACTACTTTTAATTTTTGCAGTATTACCGTTGCTGGCAGGCTTTGGATATGCATTGCTTTATAGTTTTGGTATGGTAGGTACGCTGGGAAAAGGTTTTACTTTAGAAAATTATGTGCAGCTTTTTAACAAAAATAATATAATCGCAACTTTTGTTTATACCATCTTCCTGGCGATAATTTCTTTAGGCCTGTGTATTTTTTTATCCCTGCTCATTACCTTAAAATTTCAGCGCTTTTTCAGTCGTGGAATAATGTCTTACCTGGTCAGTCTGCCCTTATCGTTTCCTGCAATTGTTGGTGCTTTTTTCTTTTTCCAGTTTTTATCAAGTGCTGGTTTATTGGCCAGGATCTTTTACCAGGCTGGCCTTATCAGCAGCATAAGCCAATTCCCCAATTTAATAAATGATAAATGGAGTATCGGCATTATTGCAACGCAAACTTTTTTGAGTTGCCCGTTTTTTATACTCCTGTTTGTGAATATTTACAGGAACGAAAGAATAGAAGAGTACCTGCATTTATCCTATACTTTGGGCGCCCAAAAAATTAAAGCAG
Organism: Ferruginibacter sp.; assembly: GCA_040003485.1. GTDB lineage: Bacteria > Bacteroidota > Bacteroidia > Chitinophagales > Chitinophagaceae > Ferruginibacter. The sequence goes on from JBDUCK010000100.1 coordinate 9,045, forward strand.
CATTTAAAGTTGCTATCCCCGTTATATTAAAAAAGGCTTTACCTACCCTATTGCTTTATTTTATTTTTAAACTGGGTGCCTATGAAATTCCTTTATTGCTTGGCCGTTCTACCCCTGAAACAATTTCTGTAATGGCAGTAAGAAAATTGCAACGTTTCAATTTAGCAGACATACCGCAAGGTTACGCCGTAGCGGTACTGTACGCAATAGTGGTAGCATTGTTACTCATTGTTTTCTTTAAACTAAACAGGCAGCTTCATGAAGCATAGTTTTAAATATATTGCGCTTTCTGTAATTGCATTTATATGCACTATGCCACTGATCATTTTGCTGCTGCTTTCTTTTTCAAAATTCTGGCAGTTCCCTAAAATTCTTCCACAGATTTTTACCACCGAAAACTGGGCTGTCTTGTTTGCAGGAAATAATAATATCCTCTGGAGCTTTATATTATCTGCAGGCATTGCATTGCCGGTAGCATTTGTATCTACTATCATGGGATTTATTACTGCAAATTTTATTGCTAATCATAAAAAAAGAAATCAACTGCTGCTGCTCACTTATTTTCCCTTCGCATTATCCCCGGTAATTTTTGCAGTTTGTTTAAGATTTTATTTTATTAAATCGGGCCTGGCCGGAAGTTATTTTGGCGTAGCTGCTGCACAATTAATTATTACATTCCCCTACTGCGTTATATTTTTTATTTCTTTCTTTAATGAAAGAATAAAACAATACGGCCATTTGGTGAACACCCTTGGCGGTAGTAATTTTTATGCTTTTAAAAAAGCAATTCTGCCTGCGGCAAAACCTTTTTTTGCGGTATGTTTTTTTCAGTGCTTTTTAATTTCCTGGTTTGAGTATGGCTTAACAAGCATTATCGGCTACGGTAAAATACAAACGCTTACCGTCACAGTTTTTCAATATATTTCGGAGGCAAATATTTTTCAGGCAGCATTAAGTTGCTGCTTATTAATAATTCCCCCGGTAATATTGCTTTGGGTAAATAAAAAAATATTATTACAGCAGGCACATTAATGTTTTTACAACTTCACGATATCAGCAAAAGCTACGGTAACAAAGCGATCCTTAATAAAATATCTTTTAAGGTTGCAGCAGAAACTACTTTAAGTATTTTAGGAAAAAGCGG
>JBDUCK010000393.1:0-3017 GCA_040003485.1 Ferruginibacter sp.
GGCAGTAAATTAAGTACATCGTTTATATCGGCGCCACCAAATTCATCTTTGCCTTCACTATCCGGCCCGCCACGGTATTGCGATGCAATCACTATATAGCCCCATGCTGCCATACGCTGGATGTAAAATTGTTCAAAGCTGGTAAGCGATCCGAAATCCCGGTTGCCTCCACGGCAATAAATTAAACAAGGATATTTTTTGTTAATATCTTTTGGTTTTGCTACATATCCACTTATTTTTAAGCCATCGCTTAGGTAAGTAATTTTTTGTAAGGTTGTTTCGCTTAATACTGAATCAGCATTTTTAAAACGCTTTTGAAAAAATACTTTATCGCTGTCATCTATTGCATGAGGGAGACTGGTTATAATTTTTCCATCCTGTGCAAAAATATTTTGAATAATGCAAACAGGTAATATCAATAATAAATACTTCATTCAACATTTTTTATTGTCGGTATTTTTATTTCAAATACTAAATATTTTACAACAAATTGGTTTGAAAACGTTATTGCTTTAAAAAAATACTAAGCTAAACTGGCCGTTACTTTTTCTATCAGTGCTTTAGTTTTACGTATCCCTTCTTCTTCGGTTATTTTTTCACCTTCGTACTCAATTCCCAAATAGCCTTTAAACCCTTGGGTTTTTAATATCGTAAGCATTTTGAAATAATCAGTTTCCACACAGTTGCCATTGGCATCAAAGTCATACGTTTTAGCACTGGCGCCCTTTGCGTAGGGGATTATTTCTGCAACACCTTTATAACGGTCGTACTCTTCCAGGCATTTACCATCCCACTGACCAGTTTCACGCTTTAAACAAAAATTACCAAAGTCTGGTAATGTACCCACATTGGGCAGGTTGATAGCTTTCATTAATCCGGCCATCCATTGCCCGTTGGAAGTTACGCCCCCATGATTTTCAATAATGATATTAATATTTTGTTTTGCGGCGTACTCAGCAAGCCGGCTGATACCATCTGTTCCGGCCTTCATTACATCTTCGGGACTGCCTGTGCCAAAAGCATTTACCCGTATGGTAACGCAGCCAAGGTATTTTGCTGCATCCACCCATTTGTAATGTTTTTCTACGGCTTCAAGCCTCTTTTTATTATCAGGTTCGGCGAGTGCGCCTTCGTCATCAATCATAATTAAATGGTTTTTTACGCCATTATCGTTACAGCGTTTTAATAATTCATTCATGTAGGCTGTATCAGTTGCTTTATCTTTAAAAAACTGGTTTACATACTCCACCACGCTGATGCCAAATTTATTTTTTGCAATTACCGGGAAGTCAAGATTGGTCATTTGCTTTGCAAACAATGCTTTATGAAGACTCCATTCTGCAAGGGAAATTTCAAAAAAAGCAGTACCAGCTTTCCGGTTTCCAGCAGATAAAATACCAGGGTATAGTAAACTAACTGCAGAGGCTGCTGCAACCTGTGATATAAACTTACGCCTTGAACTTTTTTGCATGATTGATTAATTTATTATGATGATAAAAATATTTCTTTAATATAAACCTGAAAATACATGTACAAAACCCAATAATTTTTACAAAGGTTTTATTGCTGTTTTACGCAATAGATTTATCCAGTTAAAATACCTTGTCGCTGTCCTCAATAACTTGGGGAATAATGGATATAATTTTCCCATCCTGTGCAAAAGATATTTTGCAAATAGCAAGTAGTACTAAAGTCATAAATCTATTTTTCATTCTTTTATTTTAAAATGTTTCGTCAATCAATTCTTTATTAACCATTGCACCAGCTACCATACCCATCCCAACAGCATAAGCGACTGATCTCATCATCGTAGTGCAATCGCCTGCAGAGTATACTCCCGAGATAGTTGTTTTTTGTAAAGCATCTATCTGTATAAACCCTTGTTCACTCATCGCACAACCCAGTGATGCTGGCATCTTACTGCTCTGCTCAAAAGCAACTTTTGAATAGATTGCAGCAACATTTTGAAAGCTTCCATCTTTAAATGCAATTTGTTCTACATATCCATTATTGTGTACTAATTCTTCAATTTCGTTTTCTACTATTTCTATTTGACGGTATTTCAATTGTTGGCTTTGTTCATCGTTAAGTGTAGCTCTCCCATTACAGAAGAGTGTAAGTTTTTTACTCCAATGATGAATGAGCTTGCACATTTCAAAAGCCATATCACCATTGGCAATAATGCCCAATGTTTTATCTTTTACTTCGTACCCATGGCAATATGGGCAGTGTAAAACGGTTATGCCCCAACATTCGGCAAAGCCCTTTATCCCCGGCATGATATCTAACACGCCCGTTGCGAATATTATTTTTCTTGTGTTGAAGGTGTCACCGGTTGTTGTACTTATTTCAAAACCGCTTGCAGTTTTATTTCCTGTATGTGCAGTATCTGTTATTACTTGCACTGTTGGGTATTTTAAAACCTGTTCCCTGGCTTTTTGTGCAATAGCTGCTGGGGTTTCACCATCATTTGTAATAAAATTATGACTGTGTGGCGTTTGCCTGTTGCAAGGTTTGCCGCTATCAATAATTAATACCTTACGCATACTACGGCCTAAAGCCATTGCTGCTGAGAGGCCGGCATAACTGCCACCAATTATTATTACATCGTATAAATTTTTATTAACCATTTTTTATTTTCTTTTTAGTAAAAACCAACCTGCCACTAACGGCATAATACCCCAAACCAATAGTAGTATCAGTTTCTTAAAAATTGCATTGAAATCAATAACCGGTTTAAATTCATATTTGGGTAGGCTTTCGAAATCAGTTTTAGTAAACTTATTTTCCTTAAAGAAAATACGGTCATCTAAATAGCTGTTCCATTTTTTAAAATAACTATAGGCAGCAGTGTCATACGCAAGCATCTGGCTCATATCGCTGGCAGCAGATGTAACCAGTATATCCTGTGCCAATAAAGACGGGGAACCGTAATTTAATTTGTTGGTTATTTTAATCCGGGTGCTTAATAACTGCTGATATTCTTTTTCTACAGGCTCAACGCCATAATCCAACAC
>JBDUCK010000394.1:0-3016 GCA_040003485.1 Ferruginibacter sp.
TATTGCATTATCGTAAGGGCTGGTTCCATTTGCATTTATAGGTAAAGTGTTTGGGGAAGGATAAACATTTCTGCTACCTGGCCCTACAGAAACTCCAACAGGAGGGAGAATATTAATATTTGTATAATAAGTTTCATTTATGTTTTTGCTAAACAAGAGTTCTGTCGTTGCAGTCCAGCCGTTACCTAATTGTTTATCAAAACCAAATGATATTCTAAAAACTTTGGGTAGTTTAAAATTTTTTGAAATAAGATTTAAAGGGCCTTTTGTTAGTTTTATTCCCACGTCTCCTGCTCTGTATTGTCCATTTGGATCAGGCTTAAAACGAATAGTATCTAATGCAAAAGAATTTTGTGAACTGCTTGCGCTAAAACCACCCTGGTTAATGCCATTATTATTATATACCCCACCAGGCCATACCAGTGGAATACGTCCTGTAAAATAACCTGCTCCACCACGAATAGTTACATTTTCATCTTTGATCCGGTATGTGAATCCAACTCTGGGTGATACTGCAATATCAAAACTTGGTTTTTGTCCTGACCTTGCTCCTTTGAGATCATAAAAATTTTTAATAACCGGTAATGCTGTATTGTTAGTAAATGTGTCAGTGGCAGGCTGTGTTAAAAAGCTGAATTTATCTACCCGTATTCCGAAATTTAAGGTTAAGCTTTCATTAGGCCGGTATTCATCGTTTACAAAAGCAGCTAATCTTAGTGTTTTAAACTTAGCAGCGGCAGCAGTAGTTTCATCAAGCTTGTTATCTATAAGTGGGTATCCTACGCTGTACGATTTAGGTTTGGCATTACTTAAAAAATCTGAAAAATTATTATAAGTATAGTTTCCATATGTATTTTGTATGAAGGCATTGTAATCATTATTCAATTCATCATCAGTGCCAACAGACATACTGTGCCGGCCAATATTAAACCTGTAAACATCAAGGAGGTTATAATTTTTCTGAGTTAATAAATTAATGGTTGAGCTATTATCAGGCCCAAAAACTATTGTTCCGGAACCATCTGTAATTGAAACACGTGGAAAAGCACTTCCAATTATGCCACGATTATCAGTTATATCACCATAAGTCAGAAGAAGCCTGTTGCTATTTCCCCTGTTAAAATTGCTTCTAAGCTCTGCAGAAAGATAATGTGCTGTAGTAGGGAAAATATAACCATCATTATAAAAATTAATAGTGCTGGAAGTGCTGGTAGAAGTGTTATAGCGTTCACCATAGTTGTAACGATAGCTCAAACTCAATTTATTATTTTCACTTAAATTCCAATCTATTTTAGCTGTTATCCTGGTGGCATTTACTTTTTCAGGATTATTAATAAATTCTCCGGGATCATAATTATACTTTTGGCGTAAAGTATCTGCAAGTCCCAGGATAACTCCTGGCCTCGTATTTCCTTTATACAATGATGTATCAAAAGGTTGCGGCCTCAGGTCTTTTTGTAGCTCTGCATTAATAAAATAAAATAATTTGTTTTTGATTATCGGTCCGCCTACCCTGAAGCCATAGGTCTTATTTTCAAATTTGCCAAGTCTTGAAGCAAGCTCTTTATCACCTGTTGGCGTTTTGCCTGTAAGTTGCTCATTACGGTATAAATAATATACTGACCCTGTAAGTGTATTAGTGCCTGATCTTGTAATTGCATTAATGCCACCACCGGTAAATCCGCTTAATGAGGCATCATAAGGCGATATTACAACCTGTACCTGGTCAATAGCATCAATAGAAATAGGAGCAATGTTTGCCTGTCCACCATTGGTGCCGGATGCCGCTAATCCAAATACATCATTGTTTAAAGCGCCATCTATATAAAAAGCATTGTACCTGTTATTTTGCCCGGCAACTGAAATAGCCCCTTCTGTAGTTGTAAGTTTTGCCTGCGGTACTGCTCTTAAAAAATCTGTAATATTCCGGCCTACGCTCGGCATGTTAGCAATGCGATCCCTGCCGATAGTAGTTTCCGTTCCGCCCTTGCCGGCGGATTGTCTTGTACTGCTTACTACTACGGTGGTTAATTCAGTAGCTTTACCCGACAGTGCAAAATCCTGTTTTGAGCTCTCTCCTAAAGTAAGATAAACTTCATCTCTTTTGAAAGTTTCAAAATTTACAAAGCTTACGGTAATATTATAAGGACCTCCGGGATTCATGTTGTTAATATCGAATTTACCTCCCGCTTTTGAAATTACCCTATACACATTTCCTGTTGGTTCATGAGTGGCTGTAATTGTAGCGCCAGGCAAAGCCTCGCCAGTAGATGATTTTACAAATCCGCCCACGCTGCTTGTGGTAACCTGCGCATTTATACAAAACGGCAAAAGAAATAAAGCAACTAACTGTAGAATTAATTTGAGTTTCATTTCAGTGGGTTTTTGGTAGTACAAAGAAAGTGAATAACAATTATATTTCTTGGGCATTTATCAACAAACAAAACAGGCAATTTATTTTTTAGCTGCGCTGCTTTATGTAAATGAAATTACTGTTATTAAAATTGTTAGTTGTCATTTGGATGTTGACTGATTAGAGTACTTATACAACACAGGGTAGTTTCGTATCTTTGCACAATAAAAGTTACTATGTTAGATACTATTAAAGCTGCAATTGAAGATATTAAGAAAGGGAAATTGGTGATTGTAGTAGATGATGAAGACAGGGAAAATGAAGGTGACTTTATTACTTCAGCAAAAAACGTAACCCCTGATATTATAAATTTTATGAGCAAGCACGGGCGGGGGCTGATATGTGCACCTATGGCTGAAGAAAGATGTGAGCAATTAGGCCTTAATCTCATGGTAAACAACAATACAGCTTTGCATGGTACTCCTTTTACCGTAAGTGTGGATCTTTTAGGGCATGGATGCACTACCGGCATTTCAGCTCATGACCGGGCAAAAACTGTTCAGGCTCTAATTGATGTTGATACTAAACCTGAAGACCTCGGCAGGCCAGGACACATTTTTCCATTGAGGGCAAAATCAGGAGGTGTCCTAAGAAGAGCCGGTC
>JBDUCK010000101.1:0-10071 GCA_040003485.1 Ferruginibacter sp.
GGATGCAGCCGAAAGAATTAAAAAAAGGAGAAAAATTATTGTCTTGCAAAATGGCACTAACCATTTCTTCTATTTTCTGTTGTTGTAATTATTTACAAAAGGCACAGTCTGATTCTATTTAACCCAGGTATTTCTAATTCTTCAAACCTGCCAATACATTTACAGGAAGGCTTGTGCCATCTACCCCTTCTTTGATATCATTTTTATTGCTGATGTAGGTCACAAAGATTCCGTTTGCACCTGCGTTTTCGTAGCTTTTAATTCTTATCAATGTTTCATTAAGTGCAGTTGGCAGATAGTATCTTACGAATTTATATCACTATACCAACGGTGTGTATGATTTTACTGCTGATAATTTTGAAAACTGCTTAATTAGGACCCATAAAAATCCTTCATTCAATTACCAAACAGCACAAATTCATGCCAGAGGAAACAACACCTGATCGAGGAAGTTAATACTCAAATTCTTTGAGAACCATTTTAATTCCCCTAATTCTTAACAGTTGTGTTTAAGTTTTTAATTATTTAAAAGGACTGCCTTTTACAAATAATTTTCAAATCTATCACTAAGACAGATAGTTACGTAACTAATTATTCTAAAAATGCCAAAAAAAATGACAAATGTTATAAATTGTTTATCTATATATTTTATTTTGGTATGTATATTGACGACGTTTAACTGTTGACTTTAACATTCACCAAAATCACCCTGTATGAAAAGCAATATACTTCTGCTAAACCTTTTGATTATTGTGCCGCTATTCGGCATAACGCAAGTTCCAGGAAAAAACTTACTGCAGCAATCCTTACTGCAAAAAAGTAAAACCATTAATTTACCTGCTGAAATAAATGAAAACTGGTACCAGCAGGCCTTAACCAATATCCAGAATTCGGAATATCGAATCAATCCCGTTTTAAACTCCAATGCTAATTACAAAGCAGCTAATAAAAATAATAAAGCTGCTTTTGTGTTTAATACAGGAGGTTACCAGGTAACAAACATCCTGCAGGATAACAACCTTTACAATTTTTCCATTAGCGGTGTCGGCAGAAATCATATTCAATGGACCACTGCCTGTTTTTCACATGCCTACCGGGAAAACAACACCCTGGTTTATAACTACGGCAATTTTAAAGCAGAGTATATAAATGATGAAGGGGGCATGCGTCAAAACTTTGTGATACAAAACAGGCCGGCCGGTAATGATGGTGATTTAAGTGTAGAAATTGCGCTCGACCATGCATTAAAGGCTAAATTAAATAACAATACGCAACTACAGTTGAACAATAAGGAGGGCAAGGATAAAGTAAAGATTTTATATGATGATCTTAAAGCCTGGGATGCAAATCACCAGGTTTTAGCAGCGCATATGGAACTGGAAAATAATTCTCATACACTAGCTTTGGTGGTAGATGATAAAAATGCAGTATATCCTGTTACGATTGACCCCCTGAATCATATCCCTGAATGGACAACTTCTGCTGATGCAGTCTTGCCCGGTTTACTCATAAATCTTCAGCTACAGGTTGATGCATTATATGGTTATAATGTAGCAGGCCTTGGAGATGTAAACGGGGATGGTTTTGATGATATTGCCATAGGAGCGCCCGGCGCCATAGATGTAATAGGGGCCACTACTATTGTGGGAGCAGGCGCCGTTTTTGTTTACTTTGGCTCAGCCACCGGCCCCTCCACTACACCAGATAAAGTTTTAAGAGCTACTACACCGGTTGCCAATGCTTCATTTGGTTTTAGCGTTGCAGGTGGTAACGTTACTGGCGATGGCCGTAATGATATTATTGTAGGCGCCCCATTTGAGTCTTATACAGCAAATGTTGCCGGGAGTCCTTCTACCGCAACTGTAACTGCTGGTAAGGTATATGTATTTCGTGGGGAAGATCTGTCGGCGGTAGGGAATCCTTCTCCTTTTCTGTCACTATTTTTAGATGGCACCGGGTTCTTCAGTAATAATCTCTTTGGGTTGATAGGAACCAATGTAGCAATAAATGCATCCTTTGGATTTTCAGTAGCAGCTACTGAAGACATGAATGGAGACGGCCTGGGTGAAGTTATTGTAGGTTCCCCGGGATATGCAGCATTCACCATTCTTCCTTTGTTACCGGTAAGAACCGGGACAGCACTTGTATATTATTCTAGCAGTCTTCTAACAAATACCCCTGTACAGTTAATAGCGCCTTCAGCTGTCCTTTTGGGCATTCCCACTGTATCTGATGGTTTACTTTTTGGATTTAGTGTAGATGGGCTTGGAGATTATAATAAGGATGGAAAACCAGATGTGATAGTAGGAGCACCTGCCGGCACAACCCTGCTACCCCCTACTAATGTATTGGGCGGAAGTGCTTACATATATACTGGTACCGGCGTTGGCGTTAATACAACTCATTACGCTCATTTAAGAGCGACGCCTTCACTTATCGGTACAGTCGCTAATTTATTCGGATATTCTGTTAGGGGTGTAAGAAATGCCGCTGCTGTCAGAAACGGAAATGTACTTATAGGAGCACCTTCGGGTAGTGTGTTGAGTAATATAGTTGGTGGCCTGAGATTAAAAACAGGTTCTGTAAATGTTTTTACCAGTACAGCTCTTGCTCCTAACCCGGCCGGAGAATTACCTGATCAATCATTTTCTTCTCCAAGAGGCAATTCTTTATTATCTATACTAGGCGGCCAGAATCTTGCTGTGTCTGCCTTATTTGGCGCATCTATAGATAATATGCTGGATGTAAACTGTGATGGGATCAACGATATTATTGTAGGGGAGCCACTATCTACCGGTGTAGGTATTATCAATTCAAATGCCGTAGGTGGTGCTGCAGATATATTTATTGGAAATGCGGATGGTACTTATACCACTTCACTTTTCTGGACATTAGAGAACAATACAAATTTTCCTTTTGGTATTAATGCAGGAAGCCTTTTAGGTTACAGCGTAGCCGGTGCCCGTCATGTAAGGGGCGCCTCACAGGGCGTAAGAGCTTTGGTTGGTGCACCTGGTGCCGCCTTAGATTTCAGTACCGGCATATTTAATTTAGGTGCTACGTTTGGCACCCTCTTCAGCTTTGCGGCAGTGGATAACGGCCTCGGAAAAGCATACCTGTTTGGCTTTGATAATTGTGGCCTTATTCTTAATCCTGACGTAAATGCAACCTTTGTAAATGTACCTGTACCGGGTAATGTGAGCACTAATGATGTTGTACCTGCCGGAACAGCTTATGGCACACCAATACCACAGCCCGGCAATCCCGGTGGCGGAACAATTACAATGAACACAGATGGTACTTATACTTTTACCAGTACAACTCCTGGTATATTCCATTACCAGGTGCCTGTATGTATCCCTGGCCAGGCACCGCCTTGCCCTACGGTTGATTTAAAAATCACGGTATTGGATCCACCAGCCAGTCCTAAACCTCCTGTAGCAAACACAGATATTGCTACCACAAAAATGGGCATCCCTGTAACAATAAACAGTCTTTCCAATGATAAATGTTCCAATACAGGTTGTAGTTTAAATCCGGCCAGTGTTACGGTAACTATACCTCCGTCTAATGGCACTACTTCTGTAGATCCGGGAACTGGAAATATTACATATACACCCAACCCAGGCTTTACTGGTAAAGACACCCTTTCCTACCAGGTATGTGATAATGCAGCTACGCCATTATGTGCAACAGCCCAGCAGATAATTACAGTAAATGCAACAGCTGCAGCTAACTCAACAAGCGCAGCAGACGACTATGCATATACACCAAAGTCGGTAACCGTAAATGGAAATGTAAAATTGAATGATACAGATCCTGAAGGCGATGTACAAACTGTAACTTCACAAACAACATTTGTACCCAACGTAGGAACGCTGACATTAAATACGGATGGTACATTTTCTTTTGTACCTGATCCGATATTCACCGGCCCGGTTGATTTTGCATACACTATCTGCGATAATGGAATCCCGATAGCTTGCGCCTCCGCAACTCTACATATATTGGTTGCCACCTCAGGACCATTACCAGTTACGCTAAGCAACTTTAGCGTATCACCAAAAGGTTGTGATGTATCTGTTCAATGGAATTTCAGTGACCAGGTAAATGGAGATTTTACAGAGATAGAACGAAGCGATAACGGAACTTCATTTCTTGCGGTTTACAAGATAAATTTCAATGGTACTATCTCAGGATTTAATACCATTAAAATTGCCCAGTTAAACAGCACTGGATATTACAGGTTAAAAGTGACTGATAAAGATGGCAGAATTACATACAGCGAAGTAAAATCTGTAAAAACAAATTGCGATAGACAACAAAAACTGGAAGTGTTCCCAACCTTGCTTGCCTCAAATACGGTGGTATTATTTACTACCACAGATGCAAAAGGAATTTCATCATTAACTCTGTTGGATGTTTACGGTAGAAAATTAATTACGCGGCAGGTAACTATTGTGAAGGGCACTAACAGAATGTCAATTAATTCATCTTCTCTTTCAAAGGGTACTTATTTTATTAAAATTGAAGGACAAGACTGGAATAGTGAAACAATAAAAGTTATAAAGGAATAACTGGTTTGTTTCTATGAGTGATTGCAGGGTGAAAGTTTAGAAATGAAATGCCTGGGAAAATTCCCAGGCATTTTTATTTAATTTAAAGTCTCGTACTGTAAGTTTATTGGATGGTTAATTTTTAACGCAAAGTGAGTTTGAATTTTTCAATTTGCCGCCTATGCCTCAAAACATGCACAATTGCATGTTCTGTAATTTGCTCAATGCTGTAGCTTTCACCCCAGGAAGTTATTATTTTTTTATCATTATCAAAATGTTCAAGTTCTATATCGCTGATATTTTTAAAAGCAGCTTCAGTAAAACTAAAAATGGCATTCAAATCTTTTTGATATTCCTCTACTGACAAATGAAGTGAACGTTTCGGAAAATCCATTTTGAATTCCCTCAGTTTTAAAATATAAACAGCATACGCATACCCAGACCTGATAACATGTGAGAGGATTGTCTGTATGGACCTGCAGTCAGGATCGGGCGTGTCCATATCCACAGCGGTTATTAATTCTTCGTTGGAAATATCATTGATCACAACCTGTAATGCCAAAATAGCTTTTTCATACTCGTCAAGTAAAGCTCCGACTGCGCCTTCTCTGAATTGTTTATTCATAAAATTATTATTCCTAACAAAATATGCTAAACAATTTTACAACTTAATTTGCGGGTAAAAATTTATTTCTTTCTTTTTCATAATTCTACACAGGGTAGGCCAAATAAAAGTAACTGGTTTGGTACGCCGAAAATGGTTCTTACAGCTAAGAATGATTAATGATATAAACTTAAATTTTATTGGTTATTGCAGAACCATAAATCTTATGATAATATACATAAGAAATGATTAGAATAATTAAAAATATCAACGGAAAAAAAGCGAAGAACACCACGCCATCCACAGCAAAATAACTTATTGAAGCAAATAAAAAATCAAATGTAAAACCTGCGTAAGCCCACTCTTTTAGCCGCTTTGGCGCCTTTGGAATAACTAAAATTAACGTACCTAAAATTTTAAATACCACTAAGGCATTACCGAAATATTCCGGGTAACCCAAATGCCGTATACCTTCTTTTGCCGGTTCTGTCTGCGAAGTAAATGCAGGCATTACGCCTTCAAATAAAAAGATGATTATCGTAGTTGTCCAGAAAATAATTTTATCTTTTTTCATTTCAGTTTTGATTTAATTGTGATTGTTTTTAGTGAAGTTTAATAGCCAATGATTTCCAAACTTATCAGTGAGGTCGCCAAACAATGCACCCCAAAAACTGTCTTCTAAAGCATGGTCCGCCTTTCCGCCTGCGGAAAGTTTTGCATAAAAATTTTTTATTTCTTCTTCGCTGCTGCAGTTAAGTGATAATGAAACTGCATTGCCTTTAATAAGCCCTTGTTCACTAACCATGTCTGAACCCATGAGTACTAAAGTGTCTTTTGTAAGAGTAGAATGCAGGATACACTCTTTCATCTGGCTGGGCATTTTATCTGACAATGGTGATTCGCCCACGGTTTGAAAATTGAGTTCGCCGCCTAAACATTCATTGTAAAATGTCATTGCTTCCCGGCAGTTGCCGCTGAATGTCAGGTAAGAATTAATCTGTGTCATTATTGTTGGTATTTATCAGTTTATAAATCAGGTTATGCTTCACATATTTCTTTCAGTTTGCCTAATGCTTTAGGCCAGTCGTTGATAAACATTTGCTGCCAGTCTTTGGTTATATACATCACTATATCCAATCTTGCTTTTCCGTCCTGTTCTGTAAAGCTGTAAGACTCTTTTGAGCCAATCCATGTTTTAGCTAATTCGCCCTCCCTGATTTCTGTTCCCTTCTCAAATACAGCAATATGTTCGGCCAAAGAAAAAGTATAAGGCCGGTGCTCCAGCAGTTTTACTTTAGTACCACTTCTATCGGGGCTAAAAAAACAAAGTGTTTCGCCCTGTTTCCAGGTGCCTTCATAATAAGATCCTGGCCAGGCAGCAGCTGTCCATTGTTTGTAGGTTTCGGCATCAAGCATGGTGTTCCATACTTTTCCCTTTGGGGCATTAATAGTAATACTGAAATATAAAGGCTCAAATATATTGCAGTATTCTGCATACTTTTTAAAGTTGTCCAGGATACTTTGCCATCCACCCCTTTGTATTTCAATTGAATTTTCTGTTTCAGCATCAAAAGTCTCTACCAGTTTTGTTTTGCTGCCCTCTGCGGTGAAATTTATTTTTACTTTCCGGCCGTCATCCAAGCTGTATGCAATCAGTTGGTTAGTTTTTACTTCATCGTACACGCCGCCGAAATCAAAACCAAAGCTGCCGTCTTTAGCTTCCATCCTGTAAAGAAATTTTCCGCCAACCTGCAAATCATTTACAGCTTTCGGTGTGTGCCAATCACCAGATGCATTATTCCATTGGGTTATGTGTTGGGGGGCGGTAAAAAACTGCCAGGCTTTTTCTACCGGCACATTCACTGTAGTTGCTACAGTAATGTTTATTGTGTTAGCTGTTGTCATTTGTTTTAATTTAAAGGATTGGTGAAATTGAACATCCAGCGGATACCGAAGCGGTCTAAACAACAACCCCAGTAAGCTCCCCAAAACATATCCTGCATGGGCATCATATCTGAGCCGCCTTCTGAAAGTGCTTTAAATAACCGGTCTGTTTCTTCTCTTGAATCTGGCTCCAGGTTGATAGTAGTGTTGTTGCCGATTTTTAATTTATCCCCCATAGATTCCAGCATGTCAGTCCCCATAATTTGTGTACCTCCTAAAATTGGTAAACAAACATGCATCACTTTTCCTTTTTCATTATCAGGTAAAGGGGGCATTCCTTCATTCGCAGGAATATCTTTGTTATAAATGACAGGTGCTGCAAATTCTGTATTAAATACTGACTTGTAGAAATTGAAGGCATCTTCTGTGTTGCCTTGAAAGTTGAGGTAAATTGAAACTTTTGACATGATGCTGTAATTTTATTTTTGACTAATGATGTTTGAAATAACAATACAAAGATGCGTAGCTATTATTAGATAGTTGCTGTGCATAAATGACAATAAAAGGGTGTTTTGCGACAAGATGTTTTCTTAGCTTTGTATTGCCATCTAAAAATATTGTCATGAAAAATGTAAGCATACTGGTGCCTGAATCTTCTGTAATGCAGGCCATTGCCGATCCTCAGTATTTGTTCACTGCAGTAAACCAGTTCCTGGCAGCATCCGGAAAACGGCCACTCTTCAATGTTCAACTGGTTGGGGCAAAAAAAGAAGTGAGATTGAATGACGGCATTTACGCAGTGCATACCGATGTTCAGCTAAAAGATAAAACCAAAGCTGATTTGATTTTTATCCCTGCTTTGTACGGTGATATGCAAACAGCCATTGATAAAAACAAAGCACTTATCCCCTGGATAAATGAGCAATATAATAAAGGCGCAGAAGTAGCTTCGCTTTGCGTGGGTGCCTTCTTACTTGCTGCTACAGGTTTATTGAATGGAAAAAAATGTTCAACACATTGGGGATATCAAAATGAGTTCAGGGAAATGTTTCCGGAAGTGGAAGTAATAGATGGCAGCATTATTACCGAAGAGCATCGGATTTATTCAAGTGGAGGCGCAAACTCTTACTGGAACCTGCTTTTGCATTTGGTAGAAAAATATACTGACAGGCAAACTGCAATTCTCGCCTCAAAATATTTTGCAGTGGATATCGATCGGGACAGCCAAACCGCTTTTGCGATGTTCAAGGGACAAAAAAATCATGCTGATGAAGCAATAAAAAAAACGCAGGATTTTATTGAGAAAAATATTCATGAACGGATTTCAGTAGATGAACTGGCTGATAAAATATCCGTTGGTAGAAGAAGTTTTGAACGCAGATTTAAGCAGGCTACCAACAATTCTGTTTTAGAATATATACAACGCATTAAAATTGAAGCTGCCAAACGAAGTTTTGAAACAAGCCGGAAAAATATAAATGAAGTAATGTTTGATGTTGGCTATACTGATACAAAAGCTTTCAGAACTATTTTTAAAAAAATAACGGGGCTTACGCCCATTGAGTATCGTAATAAATATAATAAGCAGTCGGTAGTGGATTAATTTTTATTCTTTATTTTACCTGCCATACCTTTTTCTTTTCCAAGCAAAGCCATAAGCCCCAACAAGGGGCCCGCTGCAAGTACCAGGTATACATAACGGGAAGGTACATGCGCAGCTAACACATTTACCAATTGAATGCTGAGAATAGTAATAGAAAAGCCGATACAATTAACGATGGTTAAGGAAGTGCCACGGGATTGTTCCGGCGCAGCCTGCGCTACCAGCGTAGAAAATAATGGGGAGTCTGCTATCACCACTAAACCCCAGAAAAACAGGAAGGCCAGCAATACCACCGGGGATGGATTTAATAAAAAGAAAGGGGAAACAATACAACATAAACCTGAAAAGCTTAAGGCAATGCCGGCTATTTTTTTAGCCCCGTATTTTTGCGACAGCAATCCACTGAACACGCAGGCCAGGGCACCGCAGCCTATTATTAAAAAAGATAAAAATGAAACATCCAGCTTTGCCTGCGGGTAATAATTTTTATATGCAGCCAGCATCACCGGTACAAAAGCCCAAAAAGCATACAGTTCCCACATGTGACCAAAATATCCAAAAGCCGCCGCCCTGAATTTTGCATTGCGAAATCCTGCTAAAAAAGCGGTGCTTGTTAACTGCATGCCGGGTTTACGATACCGGCCATCCGGCACCAACAGCACCATGGCCACACCACCCAAAACGGACAACAACGACACCGCATAAATAACATACCGCCAGGGAAGACCAGCAGATAAGCTCTTTAATAAATGCGGGAAAGCCGTGCCCAAAACCAGTGCCCCCACTAAAAAGCCCAGTGATTTTCCCAAGCCTTGCTGGTAATGATCAGAAGCTATCTTCATACCGATGGGATAAATACCTGCCAGAAAAAAGCCGGTAAAAAAACGAAATAATAACAGCCCGCCAAAAGGAATGCTTGGTATTGCTATGGCAAGATTAAACAATGCTGCAACCATTGCGCTGACAAAGAAAACCCGGGAAGGGGAAAATCGGTCGGAGATGGTTAGCACAGCAAATATTAAAGTGCCGGTAATAAATCCAAACTGTACCGCACTGGTAAGATTGGCTAAAACACCCGGCGCTAGCTGCAGGTTTTTAATAAGGTCGGGCAAAATTGCATTGCCCGCAAACCATAACGATGTACAAAAAAACTGGGCAATAACGATTATGGCCAGGATCCATTTGTTACCGGTTATGCTCCTCATGCTAATAAATTTTGGACCAGCCGCCATAGGTAATATTTGCAGGCCTGGCGTTGTAAAGATAACAGACAAATAAAATCATAATTCATTTCTATAATAAATTTCGGCAGTTATACAGAATTAAAATTCTTAGCTTTTATATTTAGTTTTCTACATCAATATTTTCTTATATTTATTTATCATCATTTTATCATCTGGAATAATAAAAAATAAAACAATTAA
>JBDUCK010000395.1:0-2997 GCA_040003485.1 Ferruginibacter sp.
CATCCTGTTTTGTCGAAAAAATAAATAGACATTATTAATAAAATGGGAACACTTAACGCTGTCACAAAGAGAAAGGCGGTTTTAATTTTTTCCAGTAAAAATGTCTTAGGTTTTATATTATAACACCATACGAAATACTCCTCCTCTGGTTTGGAATAAAATGAACAGCAAATGAAAAAAAAGAGCAGTAATGAAAATATCCCGAGATTGAAGTTGTCGTGAACGACTGCCATTGCAGATAAATAATAGGCTGATCCAAAAAGAAAAAAAGCGTTTCTAAAACCAACCACAAATTTAAAAGGTTTTTTATAAAATGGTGTGGGCACGGTAACACTAAAATTGCTCTTAAGATTAATAAACACAAGCAAAATGGCCAACACAACAGTTACCAGGGAAGCGATGAGTAACAGCTTAAAAATTAAAAAAGCTATAAACGGAAATATGATAGCCAGGTTTTCAAAAATTCTTATTCTCCGGTAGGCTTTCTTTGGAAAAACTAATTTTAAGAAAATCATTTCTTTTTACTTCACTTAATGTGGTTGCGCAACTTAACGCAATCAACATATATGCATATAATGCAAAAGAAGATATAGAAAAAATATAAGATGATAATGAGATGAAAATAATAACGGATAAGGGATAAAATAAAACAGGCTGCATTCCAAGGTCAACCAGCTTTCTGTTAACCATTCTAAATTGAAGATTAAAATATTCGCTCATTTTGAGTATTGCAGGACTAATGTCCGTTTACACATAAATATATAATATAAGATCATATTCAAAATCACTTTAGCACGGGGTACTCTTAACTAATGTAGTGTTATAGTTTTGTATTGTTTTTTGTATAATATACCAATAGTTCTTTACCGTTAGGCTGCCGGGCACTGATTGTATAACCGCTAACGGTACCTTACATCTTTCACTGAAGATGGTGCCTGCAATAAACTGGAAATTACGAAAGTAATCCGGTGCATTGTCTAAACATCTTGTGCTAAAATTGGCCTATAATATCGCTTATAACCGGTTTCTAACCTTAATATTTTGAGTTTGTAGACAATCCCCTACCTTTGTACTGTAATAAGATATATTACAGTATGAACAATATTCAATTCGCAACCGCTATACATATTTTAACCATGCTGGCCAGAACAGGGGAAACTTTATCCTCTGCTTATATTGCCGGTAGCATAAATATTAATGCCGCCATGGTGCGGAAGTCCCTGGGCACTCTGGCAGCACAAGGGCTCATTGTTACGCAGGAAGGCAAAGGCGGCGGATCATCTCTTGGTAAATCAGCCACAAAAATAATGCTGTCAGATATTTACAGGGCAGTAAATGAAAATGCTTTGCTGGGAAAGTTGAACCAGCCAAATGCGGAATGCAACACGGGTAAACAGATAAACAGGCATTTGCAGAAATTATATAAAAATGCTGATGAGGCGATTATTAGTGAATTGAAGAAAATATCGCTGGCTGATTTTTGTAAAAGTTTTAAATAGTTTTTTTTAACCATAACTGTAACAATATCGTGTACAGTATCATTTTTAAATTAAGTATATGAAAGTAGTATTAGCAGGGGCCTCTGGCTTCGTAGGTAAAGCAATTTTGAAAGAGTTGCTACAAAAGGGGCATGATATAACAGGTGTAGTTCGGGATGCGAAAAACCTGGAACCCCAAAAGGGATTAGTCATAAAAGAAATGGACGTGAACAATGTAGATGAATTTGCAGAAGTAATTACCGGGAACGATGCCGTTATCAGTGCATTTAATGCCGGCTGGACGAACCCAAATCTTTACGAAGATTTCTTAAAAGGTTCGCAAGCGATACAGGATGCTGTAAAAAAATCGGGGATTAACCGGCTGCTGATTGTGGGTGGTGCCGGAAGTTTATTTATTGATGGTAAACAATTGGTTGACTCACCAGACTTTCCTGAAGCATATAAAGCCGGAGCAACGGCCGCCAGGGATTACCTTAATGACCTGAAAAACGAAACAGAACTGGACTGGGTTTTTGTAAGTCCGGCTGTGGAAATGCATCCTGGAACATCCGGTTCACGCCGCGGCACCTACCGTACCGGCAGCGACAACCCGGTTTTTGATGAGAATGGCAAAAGCATAATTTCTGTTGAAGACCTCGCAGTTGCGATAGTAGATGAAATGGAAAAACCTGCGCATCACCGTGAACGTTTTACAGTGGCTTATTAAACCTTTAAACCATGCAAAATTTCTGATGACCGTCAAACGATACTATTCCTTGGTGCTGGTACTGGGTGCCCTCACAGCCCTTGCTCCATTCTCCATAGATACTTATCTGCCCGGCTTTCCGGCCATAGCCAAAAGCTTTGGTACGGATACCGGGAGGGTAACACTAAGCCTTTCCAGTTTCTTTTTGGGCATTGCTTTGGGGCAATTGGTTTACGGGCCTTTGCTGGATAAATTTGGCCGCAAAAAACCGTTGTATGCCGGATTGGTAATCTATCTGGCAGCTACGGCAGGCTGTTATTTTTCATTAAATTTAGAAGCACTTATTGCGTTTCGGTTTGTACAGGCACTTGGTGGCTGCGCCGCAGGCATTGCAGCAATGGCAATGGTTCGCGATATTTTTCCGGTTGAGGAAAACGCGAAAATATTTTCTTTGTTGGTACTGGTTTTAGGCGCTTCGCCTATGATAGCCCCAACAATAGGAAGTTTTATAACGGCGGCTTTTGGATGGCGGGCCATTTTTATTGCATTGTTCGTTTTAGCAATAATTATTTTGATAGCAACATATACAATCCTCCCTGAGCCGGGGCATGTACAGAAGTCTCAATCACTTACCGCAAAAAATATTGCGAAAAATTATTGGCAGGTTATGAAAGTGCCGCAATTTAAAATCTATGCCATTGGTGGTGGTATTGCTCTTTCAGGTTTATTTGCTTACCTGGCCAGTTCACCGGCCATATTTATGGAAGGCTATGGCGTTAGCAATCATGCTTACGGGCTAATTTTTGCAGCAAT
>JBDUCK010000102.1:0-10050 GCA_040003485.1 Ferruginibacter sp.
AGCTTGCGCCGGTATTGATAAAAATTGCCTTACCACATTATCATTGGTTAAAGTGATACCGGCATTTTCACCTCTTTTTATATTGGTAGTTTCGCTGAGCGATACCAGGGCAAAATTAATTTTTGAGCCGTTTGTATTTCCCTCAATTGTGTACTCTACCTGTGGCACACCGTTTTGTACCGTAGCTTTCAAAATTTTAAAATCTGCCAGCGGCGTAGTATTAAGCGATTTATGTAAAGCCTGCGTTAAGTTGTTTTCATCTGACCCAACAAACTCCTGCCTGCCGTTTACAATCATCTGCGGCGTGTAAACGGAATTTAAATGAAGCAACGAAGCATATTCATTCTGGCGCTGGGAATACTTTTGCTCACTAAAAGGATCTTTCCAACCCAACCTGTTCCAGTAATCTACATGAAACGAAAGCGCAAAAATTTTACGGCCATCTTTTTTAGCATCTATAATTGTTTTTTCCAGCAGGTGATCTGCAGAAGGGCAGCTTGAGCAACCCTGGGAGGTAAACAATTCTATTACGGAAACCGGCGTAAAACCAGCTGCATTAACGGACGGAGCGGGGGTATGTTTTTTAAAACTCACTATAATAATTATTATGGCAACTACTGCCAGGCCGGCTATTATTTTTTTCATTTTTTTATTATTTTAAATTATTTATACTCAGCCTTAAACTTTTTCTTGAATTCCAAAAAATCGGGGATTGACACATGCTGTACATAGCCGCTTTCGGGGTGGTTGTGAATATACTCCTGGTGGTATGCTTCGGCAGTATAAAATTTCTGAACCGGCACTACCTGGGTTACTATTTTGCCACTGTATTGTTTAGAGTCGGTGAGCCTTTTTATTTCTGCCATTAAAATCTGCTTTTCTTTTTCATTATTATAAAAAGCAACTGAGCGGTATTGCGTACCTGCATCATTTCCCTGGCGGTTTAAAGTCGTAGGATCCTGGCTGGCAAAAAAAGCTTTAACCAGGGTTTCGTAAGAAATTTTGGAAGGGTCATAATACACCTGTACTGCTTCTGCATGGCCGGTAGTACCCGAACAAACTTTTTCATAACCGGGGTGGGTATCCGTACCACCGGAATAGCCGGAAACAGCATCCCGAACACCCGCTAAACTTTGAAAAACAATTTCTGCATGCCAGAAACATCCTTCGCCAAAAGTAGCCACGGCTTCATTGGCCGAGGCTTTTTTTGAGCCGATAGGAAAATTGATTGAACTGTTTTGTGCCTCGGTTGCAGCGCCAAAAAACAGCAGGGAAATTATAATGATAATATGTTTCATAATATTTTTTTTATTTTTTATTTAACTGGTGGTTTGCCGCCTTCGGGTACAAATATCAATGCTTCCGAATTCATACAATAGCGTTTACCTGTAGGCGCCGGGCCATCATCAAACACATGGCCAAGGTGAGAGCCACTCTTACTATCCACCACTGCAACCCTTGTTTCGCCATAACTTTTATCTATAACCAAACGAACGGCATCGGGATTAATGGCGGCATAAAAACTTGGCCAGCCTGTACCTGAGTTAAACTTTGCTTCGCTGCTGAAAACGGGCTGAAGGCTCGCTGCAGAATAATAGGTTCCCTTCTGGTAAAAGTGATCATATTTACCACTGAAAGCACGCTCGGTTCCTTCCTGGCGAAGAATATTAAATTGAGCCGGCGTCAGCCTTGCTTTCCATTGTGCTTCTGTAAGCTGCATGGTGTACGTTGTTTTGGCGGTAGCTGTTGGTGGCGTAGGGAAATTTTTATTTTTTGATTGTGCATTGGTACAACTGCCGCTAAATATCACCAGGCCTGCAAGTACAATTAATTTTATTTTTTTCATCGTGTTGTTTTAATGTTTTTATCTGCTGTAAAATTAATTTTTAAGTATCACAAAACCGTCACAGAATAATACCGTTTTTTGAATATCAATTTGCTCATGCAATAAACAACGGCTACAGCGGCAGGGGTACATTTTTATTACAAAATTTTTAACTAAAAATGCCCGGCGAAGCAAGGTAAAAAACATTCCGGCAGCACGTGGCAGACTACCTGGAGAAGAAAAAAATAGCGGATATTGTCAATAATTTTAGCCGCTAAAATTATTTATTACCCTGGTAAACGGGAAGGCGGAAAACAAAAGAACTTCCTTTATCTACGCTGGTTATCAGGTCAAGCGAAGAATCATGGAGGTCAAGAATTTTTTTTATGATAGCTAACCCAAGGCCGGTACTGTTTTTTAGATCTGTAAAATTGTTGGCTTTGTAATAACGGCCAAAAATCTGCTCCCGTTCATTTTCGGGAATCCCAACACCAGTATCTGCAACCGTTATTTCAACTTCATGTTCATTATTATCGGTCTTAATAATTATTTTTCCGCCCTCAGGTGTAAATTTCATCGCATTGTCAATAAGGTTTTGCATTACCCTTTCTATCAGCGAAACATCGGCATATACCGGTGGTAATTCTTTGGAAAGAAAAGTAGTGATAGAAATATTTTTTTCCCTCGCAATCAAAAGATATTTACTGCTGATATCATTTACCAGTTCACTTATGAAGAAGGGTTCTTTCCGGGCTTTAACCTGGTTGGCCTCCAGCTTTGATAATTCAAAAAGCTCAGACACTAATTTTTGTAAATTACCGGTGCTTTCAGCAATTGTATTCAGGTAGCGGTTGCGTTCTGCTTCATTAAGTGTGCCCGCTTTTATCTGTAAGGTTTCTATGTAACCTTGTATGATGGCAATGGGCGTTCTTAGATCGTGGGAAACATTTGCAATCAATTCACGCCTCAGTACCTCCACCTCTTTTAATTTCTCAATATTTCTGGTTAAGATGTTGGCCATTTCGTTAAAGATATCAGCCACCTGGTTTATGTCGCCTGCAGCCTTTACTTTAACACGGGCTGTTAAATCCCCCTCCCTGAATTTTTTCATCACCTCAATAATTCGTGTAAGGTTAAGGGTGATCACCCTTATAACAAGCAAGCCCACAAGCAGGGTGGCCAGGAGTGTAAGGATCATTGCCCGCAAACCAAGCTGCAATAAATAATCTTTTGTAAGGCTTTTTGAAACAGCTTCATATTCTTCGCTGGCCAGCACTATGTAAATATATCCTTGCTGCACACCGTTAGTAATAACCGGTGCGGCAGAAAATATTTTTTTTACTTCCGGATGGCGGGGATTGCTGCCTGTAACATAATTATTGCCGTTAGTGCTGATAAATTTCTGAACCGGCAAAAGATCAATTTTATCGAGAACTATTTTTTTTGCAGGGGCATAAAACGAAAGAATTTTTCCCTCGTTGTCCAGCAGGTAAACTTCCAGCCCTGGATTAATGTTCATCACATGGTTAAACATATCTTCCATGGCATGCTCATTAACTTTACCGTTGGTAAATGGGGTAGAGTGTGCAGCAATGTCAGCAGCAACTTTTTTATTAAGTTGCTGATTTACTTCTTCAAAATAACGGCTGGAATAATGTACCGTGATATACACATAAGATAAGCCTATACACACCAGCAGCACAAAAAATACCGCAGAAATGCGCCAGAATAAATTATTGAACCTGTTTTTTATCATCTTCTTTTATTTCATCACTAAAACGGTACCCTATACCCCAGGTGGTTAAAATGTACTGGGGCTTATTCATATCTTTTTCTATTTTAGCCCGCAGCCGGTTAATGTGGGAATTTACGGTATGCTCATAGCCGCTGAATTCGTACCCCCATACAATGCTTAAAAGATTCTGCCGGCTGTAACTCTTGCCAGGGTTAGATATGAACAGGTAAAGCAAATCAAATTCTTTGGGTGTAAGCTCAATTTTATTTCCGCCTACCAGCACTTTTCTTTTTTGAGGATCCAGGGTAATCCCATCGAAAATAATTACTTCATCAGAAACTTCCTGTGCACTTTTAGTTATTTCTGTTCTGCGTAAAATGGCTTTTACCCGTGCAATTAGCTCACGTATGCTGAATGGTTTTGTCAGGTAATCATCTGCCCCGGTTTCCAGGCCGATAACTTTATCAATTTCTTCTGAACGGGCAGTCAGCATCATTACCGGCGTAGAAATTTTTTCTGCCCTTATCTTCCGGCAAATTTCAATTCCATCAGTATCAGGCAGGGTAATGTCAAGAATAATCAGGTCAAATGTGTTTTTAAGTGCTTGCTTTAATCCTTCTGCCCCGGTGTTGGCATGTGAAGTTGTACAATGTATATCCTTTAAATGGATGTCCACCAGCTCGCTGATATTTGCATCATCTTCAATCATTAATATATTTTTCATTTTACCTGGTGTATTTTTTAAACCAGCCAGCGGTTGAGCTTTTGGCGGAGGTATAAATTTACTGAAACCATTATTAATCATTACAGAGAATTTTAAGGCAGCATTTAATAAAACCTGCCCTTTGAGTGAATTATATTTAAATAGATATCCCCAAATTATGAAGCAAAGGAAAATAGAAAGTATTGCGAAAGTATCACGGAAGAATAACCTTTCTAAAAAGCATACGCATAAATACGTATATCGATGGCTTGCATGTGGCAAAACTTGTTTGTAACTTAACAATCTCCAAAAATTAATTAATCTTAAAACTTTTTAAATGGAAAACAACATTTTAAAACAGCCAACACATCGGCGGGGTTTTATAACAAGATTAGCGGCTGGTGCGGCAGCCATGGGTTTTGCGTCTCTGGCCTCTCCCTTGGTGTTGAAGGCCGGCACGCTGAAAGAGAAAAGAGTAAATCTGCCAGAGGGCCCCGCTGATGAATGGTTTGCAAAAATAAAAGGCAAACATCGTATTGTATTCGATGCCACACATCCCAAAGAAATATTTCCCTTCGCCTGGCCACGGGTTTTTTTAATGACTAATGAAGCCACCGGCTCGCCTGCAAAGGATTGCGGAGTTGTTGTTATCCTCCGTCATGAAGCTATCCCTTATGCTTTTGAAGACAAGCTGTGGGCAAAATATAAATTTGGAGAAATGTTTTCTGCAAATGACCCTGCTACCAAAGCCCCATCCATCCGAAACCCTTTTTGGAAACCGGAAAAGGGCGCTTTTAAAATACCGGGTATTGGAGAAGTTGCGATCGGTATAAATGAATTACAGGATAGTGGAGTAATGTTTTGCGTATGCAATGCGGCTATGACAGTTTACAGTGCTGCAGTTGCCGAAAAAATGGGTCTTGCCGCCGCAGATGTAAAAAAGGAATGGATGGATGGATTATTGCCTGGTGTGCAGCCGGTGCCATCTGGTGTGTGGGCCGTAGGTAGGGCGCAGGAACATGGCTGTGCTTATTGCGCCATCCCTTAAAAAATAAAACCTCTTTTTTTTGAAACCGCTTTTTTAGAGCGGTTTTTTTTGTGCCGCAGTTTTTACTTTTTTTATTTCTGTAAAAGGCCCATACTTGTGTTGCTGTTCAGAAAAATTATCGGAATATGGCCCAAAGGGATAATCAACCGGTTTGGTATTTATATCCGGCCAGTCGTATTTGAAAATTTTTTGCGGCCTCGGTTGCGAATTGATGAATGCCGCCACATCCCAGGCTTCTTCATCGCTTAACTGCGGGGCATCATCATCTACCTGGTAAGGCATATTATATTTTACGTAAGTAGCCAAACGGGTAATACGATACATACCGGCACTTACATTAAAACTTCCGGCGCCCCATAACGGCGGGTAACTGTAACCTGTAGAATCCACTGCCGGCTGGCCTTGCCCGTTTTCCCCATGGCAGCTTTTGCATTTGTTTAAAAATATTTGCCTGCCGGTGACTGCATCAGCGGCACGGGCCATATAAGCCAATTCCTGCACACCGGTGCCGGGCAGCTTTGTTCCTTTTGTAATATCTTTTCCTACCCATTTAAGATAAGCTACCATAGCATGCATTTCCGTGGATTGGCTATCTAACTTTTCCCCGTTCATACTTCTTTCCATGCACTCGTTTATGCGAAATTCAATTGACTCTGTCCGGCCACTCCGCTCCCGGTATTTTGGGTAAGTTGATGCTACCAATGCAAAATTTCCGCTGTATAATTTTGTGCCTGCCTGCCGGTGGCAGTTGCTGCAATTCATTCCATTGGCCAGGTGAGTAATAGATCCTTTTGGCCCCAGGTAAAATGCTGTATTGGCAATAAGTGATCTTCCATAACGGATAAGGTTGTCCGAAGTTGTATAACCGAGGTCGCTGGTATCCGGCGGTTGCCAGCGGTTATCTGTTGTGTTTTTTTTAAGGGTGTTATAATTATATCCCGGAAGTAACCGGTAGAATATTACCGAAACAATTATTAATGCCAGCAAAGTAATGCAGGTATAATATTTTATAAATTTCACGGTCATGGTGCAATGATAAGCTACATCCTTAATTAATGGGCCACCTTTATATAACCCCAGCCTTCGTGTTGCTTACTGATGATCTCATAAATACCATCGGGTACTACCTGTATGCCGGGCAACAGGTCTGATTTGGTTAAATTATTTCTTTTCATCGTAATGGCACATACTTTAAAAGACACATTTTTTTTGGCTGTTAAAGCTTGTATGGCTTCCGCATGTTTTGAATTTGTTTTGGTCACCAGGGTTATCCCCTGCACGTAAATCACTACTTCCAGCCTGGCATCCGGGTTTTCCCCCGAAATCAGTTCTACTTCCCTTACTACTGACTGCTGACTCATAGAATCCCTGGAGCTCATATCGAAAACAACTTTATAATCGGGTTGTTGTGCATGAAGAAAATTAGGTAGAATAACCAGCGATGCAATTAGAAAATAAATCTTTTTCATAACGACAGTTTTAGGCAGGGAAATTACAAATAGATTCAGGAAATTGCAAGCACAAGATTGTGCTTTTTAAAACAAGGATGACAGGCCCATAATATGAAAAAGCCAAAATGAGCATCAGAGATATAAGTAAAATAGAATGGCTGTTCCTGATCAGATAACCCGAAAGAAAAAAATCATTTAAGAAGAAATAATTTTTTTCATATTTACAGTCAGAAATTTTCATGTGCCTTATGGTAAATTGTAGCAGGCTAAAAAGAGGGACAATTTTTTAAAAGTCAATAAATTAAATAGGATAAAAAGTTACCTTCATTTCATAAATTAATTAAATAATTTTCTTATGAAATATTTTTCGTTTTTAATATGCAGCCTGTTTTTTTCCGGATATAGTATTTATGCTCAAAATGTGGGTGTTGGTACTACAAATCCTCAGCAGGCATTAGATGTAAATGGGGGTGTAAAAATTGGCACTGCATCTACAAACATCTCCGGTACGCTCCGGTATAACAGCGGCAAATTTGAAGGGGGCGATGGTACTTCATGGAAGTCTTTCGATAATATTCCTGCAGGTACTATTGTATTAAGCGCTGTTTATCCAAACGCACAGCTCCAGGCAGAAGGGTTTTCTTTTTTATCTAAACTGAAAGGCGAATTAAATACGCCCTCTACCCAAGCTGCTATAGCCAATTCCTGGCAACCTGCATCAGCAGGCATAAGTGGACGGTATGGCGCACAAAGCGTTTGGACAGGAACAAAAGTAATTTTATGGGGCGGCTATAACTCCGGCATACTACTAAATGATGGCGCATTATATGATCCCGTAAATGATAGCTGGCAAAATATTTCCAGCGCAGCGGTACCTTCTCCAAGAGATAATGATGTGATCATTTGGACAGGAACTGAAATGATTGTATGGGGTGGTTATATTTACAATGCTGGGTTCACTTATTTTAATGACGGCGCCAAATACAACCCGGCTACCAATACCTGGACGCCAATGAATACCAGCGGCGCACTTACCGCAAGGGGAGGCTGTGCATATGCATGGACGGGTACGGAATTAGTAATTTGGGGAGGCAGCAATGGTACCGGCGCTTTAACTGATGGGGCTAAATATAATCCCGGCACCAATACCTGGGCACCAATAAACAGTACCGGTAACCCGGGGCAGCGTTATGGTTTTGGACATTCCTATAATTCTACAGACTTGTATGTATGGGGAGGATTTTTTGGCGCCCCTTTAATTACTACAGGCTATAAATATAATTTTGTTTCAAATGCATGGGCGCTTCTACCGGTTACGGGTACCCCGCCATCAGGCAAAAACGGGCCTATCGTAAAATGGGCCGGCAACAAATTAATTGTATGGGGAGGAAAAAGTTCTGATGGAAACACAAGTTTTAATACCGGCAGCACTTATGACCCTGCTACATCCTCATGGACTGCTATGATAAATTCTACTGCCACGTCTGGCGGTAAATACGGCGTGATCTTTAATAATAAACTGTATATATGGGGGCTGGGCGGCGGCCAATTTTATGACGTGGCCGGCAATACATGGAACAATTATCCTTCATCTGGTTTTATCAGAACAGACCGCAACAGCCCTGCTGTAAGTGTAACCAATTTTGGTTTTTTATCATGGGGAGGCCAGCAGTATGGCGCCATTGGGGCGTATCTTCCTTATTTTGAAGACGGGGAACGTTTTTTTGTAGATGCTAATCCTGCAATTACCATCAATAGCGTAGGGGCACAATTATTTTATTTGTATATCAAAAATTAGGTTGTGCAGCATTGAAAAAAAGCAGCCCGGTACCGGCTGCTTTTTACAGGCTTTTTAAAGAGTGCTTTTTAGCCCTGGTTTATTTTTACCGGTTCAGCCGCATCCCTGATATTTTTTTGCACCGTAATGGCCCCAAACAAAGCAAGTAAAAATGAAAATGCATAGAAACCTTTTTCACTTGGCAGCAGCGTTGCATTCCAAAGGCCGATAATTAAAAGTATAATTGATAAAATGGTTGCAAACCAGCACAGGCCATAATAAATATCCGTTACCGGAAGATTTTCTAATTTATCCCTTACCGTTTTTTGTACAGAAATAACAGCAAAAAGTCCAAACATTAAAACGGCGAAATAATATCCTTTTTCATTCAGCATCATGTCTGCACGCCAGAGCCCAACTAAAAATCCGATCATACCTGCGCCAAGGGCTATCCATGAAGCAGCAATAAAAGCATTTGAAGGTTTTTGTAACATATATAATTTTTTGGTTAGTCAAATGTATATGGCGGCTCGTTAAGAAAAATGTAAACAACACACAGATTAAATGTTTTAACCTTTTATCGTGCTTAGTAAAAAGCAGGGTAATGAGTAAAATGAAAGTATTTTTATAAATACCCCAAATACTGAAACGAAAAAATGCGCTATCCGAATGTTGTGAGAGGGCGGCATTAGCATTTTATTTTTGGCGCTATGTTTTAAGTTTATTTTACCGTCTTGCATGTTTCGGTGCATATATGCCTGGTTAACCACCTCCGGGTTTTAAAAAAGCCCAGATCGGCTGCGGCGTTTCAACTATATATTAGGGAAGGTGCACCTGCGATCATTTTATTATTTTGAAGCAGTCGACTTCCTGGATTTTATATACTCCTGTTTGATCTTTAGCAGATCAATTTTTGAACAGTCTTTAATAAACTGCTCTACTATATCCAGCGGCATTTCTTCTGCATTTTTAAAATTGATACAGCCCTTTTGAAAATTTGCTTTCTTTAAACGATCTTGATACCTGGAATATAAGCCTGCTGAAACATATATCGGCATTGCATGCAATGACATATAATTTTTTACGCTGGCAAGGCCATATTTAAAATTACCTGCTGCTTTATAGATGATCATTTCTTTTCCCATCATAAGGCCCACCTCAGCCTTTACACTATTGTCTGATTTAATAATGATTGCATGCATCTCATTTAAGAGGATTTGCCGTTCTATAGATTGTTTTGATATAAAATCCTGTATCTGCATAAAACACAATTTTATTAACTACTTGCTTGTGTTCTTAACCACGTAGACGGAACTGACAATTGTATCCTTTTACTTTGGAACGACCCTTAAGAATGATGACACTACATGAAGGAAATAATTGTAAAAAGCAATTACTAATATGCTAACCTGATCTCAACGTTCCACCTTCCTGCTTCTAAAAATTCTATATCCACAGAATCATTTCCCACCGTAAAAACTGCCCGGAATGGAAAGCTAACTTCTTCAAGG
>JBDUCK010000396.1:0-2990 GCA_040003485.1 Ferruginibacter sp.
CAAATGGAAGTGCAACGCTGGGGCCTTAGTAAAAGAGCAAAAAATGAAATAAAAATTTCTGTTCCCGAAAGTATTGCTTCAAGCCTTTCTGTTTCTGTTACAGATTTGGCCATTGGCGGAGACAGCAGCAGTACTATTACCTCTCATCTTTTGCTTAGCAGCGAATTAAAGGGTGATATATACAAACCGGCTTATTATTTTTCTGATAATACAAACACAGTTGACCAGCACCTTGATCTTGTAATGCTTACCCATGGCTGGCGCCGCTTTAAATGGGATGAAGTCTTGAAAGGCAAATCTCCCCGCTTTCTTTATGCTAAAGACACAGCATACATGAGTTTATCCGGTACAATTACCGGTATCGCCGCCACCCAAATAGGTAACGATGCCAGCATTGTTTTAATGGTAAAACAAAAAGATAAAGAAGGCCAGGTATTGCTGGCAAAAGTATTACCCAATGGAACCTTTAACGATCCTGCTACCATCTTGTTTGATACGGCACAGGTTTATTACCAGTTTCAAAAGAAAGAATTAAGAGATGCAACTGCCCAGTTTATGACAGACCGGCTGGCTATGTTTCCCATAAAGGGAATTAGCAATGGTATTGGATTTTGGTCGGATACCACAGGAAATTACCGCCAATATCTATTTGCAGATGCGGCAAATATTTTTGCTGGAAAACAAAAAGTACAACTGCTCGAAAATGTAATTATAAAAAGCAAAGGGAAATCACCGATAAAATTACTGGACGAAAAATATTCATCGGGGCTATTTAGCGGCGGTGACAGTTACCAGTTTGATCTGATAAATGATCCGATTGCTTCTGCAGCTATTGATGTGTTTAGTTATTTGCAAGGCAAAGTTGCAGGCCTGCAAATAAATACCAACTCTAATCCACCATCTTTACAATGGCGTGGCGGTGCACCTCAGCTTTACCTGGATGAAACACCCGTTGACGCCAGTTTTATAACGGGTATAAATGTTAGTAATATTGCTTACATAAAAGTTTTTCGTCCACCATTTTTTGGCGGAGGGGGATCTGCTGCAAATGGCGGCATTGCCATTTATTCCAGACGGGGCGGCGATACTAAACCAGAGCCGGGCAAAGGTTTATCCAGCAATAAAGTTTATGGCTATACGCCTATACGCCAGTTTTATTCTCCCAACTATGCCAGCTTTAATGCAAAAAATGAAGAACAGGATATACGCACAACCTTATACTGGAATCCTGATGTTAATACAACCCCACAACAATCGCAGGTAGTCCTTTCATTTTACAATAATGATGTAACCAAGGCTTTTAAAGTAGTAATAGAAGGAATGACCAAAGATGGAAGGCTGGCTCATGTGGAGCAGGTAATGGAATAGGCTTTCACCCCAACCCCTCTCCCCAAAAGGAGAGGGACAAAAAACTTTTTACCTATCAATAAGTATTTTTTATTTTATAGAAAGCCCAGGAGGTAGAATACAGAAATTTTCAGGCTTTACAATCATCACACACACCGGTTACAATCATCGCTGCCTGCACGGGGGCAAATCCTTTTGGAAGCTTTACCGTAGGTACAATAACATCATCAAGGCAAATTGTTTTATCACAATTATTACAAATAAAATGCACGTGGTTATCATGATGGTGGCCCTGGGCACAATCGTGCTTACACAAAGCATATAATACCGAATTATCGGTGGTTGGTATCTGGTGAATAATTCCTTTTTCTACAAACGTCTGCAGGGTACGGTATACAGTTACCCGGTCAAAAGCAGCATCAGTGTTTTTTTCAATATCGGCATGCGCCAGCGCTCCTTCAGTCTCTAAAAAAAGATCCAGTATTTTTTTTCTCCCTTCAGTAACGCTGAGGCCCGTGCGTTTTAAAATATCAAATTGTGTCTCCATAATTGTCTGCTAATTGGGATTGTTACCAAAGCCATCCATAAATCTTTTATGATCTACTTTTTCTCTCAGCAATCCTTTAATATCCACCAATAGTTTTTGTATTTCATCCTCTTTAAGCCCGTCATAAATTCCTCTTACCCTTCTATACCTGTCCACCAACGCAAAAAACTGGGTATGAATAAACTGGTCTTTTATTAATTGTGTGCTGTCTGGTTTTCCATTATCTATCATATAGCCTTCCCTGGCCATTTTATACAAAGCTGTTTTATCCCCTGTTACAAAATTCCAGTTGGGATTATTTTGAACTGTTTGACCTGTTTCCCGTACCTGCGTAATTTTATAAGAGCCATCATCATTTCTGATAAGCGTTCCGTTTACCATTTTTTGTTCGTAGGCTTTTAAAAGAGGGGCACTATCTACCTCTGGCATGCAGGTATGAGAAATAATTAAAAAATCTTTTTCATTTTTGTATGCATCAAATACCCGGCGCATATTTGTATTCATTCTCGGGCAGATTCCCTTACAGGTAGTGAAAAAATATTCTGCTACGTACACTTTATCGTCTGTATTTTTTTGGGTTATCGTTTTGCCATCCTGGTTTATAAAACTAAATGCCGGTATGGCTGGGTTTATCACTTTTAATTGGGAAGCGGACAAATCGTAATCTTTAAATACGAATGCATAAAACCCACCCAGTAATAACAGAAAAAAACCTATATAGATCCACCATTTTTTATTCATTCTCTTTTTAACTGGTTAAATACAAATTTACGCTGCAAATGCCATCACAAAAAATTAAGCTTATAAGCAAATGTTAAATATTGCAACAATAGTGCAAATTATATATCTTTGCTTTCTGCATGAATTTAAGAATAAACTGGGACGGGTTAGGAATATTCACATCGGTAGCCTGTGCCATACATTGTGCTATCCTTCCATTGATTGCAACCAGCCTTCCGTTATTTGGGGTTAATATTATACACAATGGTTATTTTGAATGGAGCATGATCGGGATTGCATTTGTGGTAGGTTCTTATTCCCTGTTTCATGGATATATAAAACATCACCAGTCTTTTTTTCCTGTTGGGGTATTCAC
>JBDUCK010000397.1:0-2979 GCA_040003485.1 Ferruginibacter sp.
GTGTTACATTAAGCATACAAGACTATGGCATCGGCATTGCCAAAGAGGCGCAGGAAAAAGTGTTTGAACAATTTTACCGGGTAACAGGAGATAACCAGGCAATATACCCCGGCCTGGGTATTGGCTTATACATTTGCGCAGAAATAATCAAAAGGCAAGGTGGTAAAATTTGGGTTGAAAACAGTAACGATAATGGGTCTGTTTTTTTTGTCTGGCTTCCTTTTGATCACCGGAAAAAATATGAGTAAAAGCTATGGTACATCCCGCATGCGGCTTACTTTACACCTGCCATTTATGTGTTACAGAGGGTAACTAAAAATTAACCTTTGCTGATGTTGGCGTCCTTGCAACTTACAATTCACTGATCATTGAAATGCCTGGGCGGGTAAAATCTTCTATAGTTGTTGTACGTAGTAAGTTCAAATAAGAAAAGAACCGCTGTCCTGATACTTGCAACTCAGGACAATCACTCAAACACCATAAGGCCATAGAATACCTGTCGCATTTAGCCCTGTCATAGTCGCAAACACACTGCAAATGGGATGATACTTTTGCCGAGATTTGCATCATAATAAAACGGCATGATATGAACATTATAACCAGTCTCTCGCTTTCCATTGTTTTTACTATAGTAGCATCCTGCCAACCGCATCAACAGGATGGGCAAAACGCTTCAACTTCAACAAAAGATACAGCTATGAGCCAAAAGAAAAAGCCATTTGAAAGTGGCTATGCAGAACTAAACGGGGTTAAAAATGTATTATGAGGTATAAGGCAAAGCTAAATACATCGTGTTGTTGGTACCGATGATAACTGATTTTCTGAATTCCGATTTAAGCGCTTCATCAACTATGTTTTAAAAAACACGAATGAATAATCGTGGAATTAAAATGTGGCTTTAAATAGTAAACAGAAATTTGAAGTACGAAACAACTTTATAATAAGCAACAATGGAACATCAAATAATTCATCCACCCAACTACCTTAAAAAATGGGTTCGCTTCTTTTGGACCCTTGACAATATTGATAAGTCTTCTTGTGCTTTTACCTTAAAGACATTCGCTTGTCGTTTTCCACGCCTTATTTTTCAGCATAGTAATGGACATTCTGCAGTTAGCAATGATAGGAACAAATTACCTGTTTCATTTTTTAGTGGGCTGCATTCCAAACCTAACTCACTGACATTTTCAGCAAATTTTTCATTGACAGGCATTAGTTTTTACCCTCACGCATTAAAAACAATATTCGGCATTGACTGCCATGAATTAACAGACGAATTTCCCTGCATTCAGAGCTTTGCCCCAAAATGGTTAGAAGAAAGATTATTAAACACCCCAACCCAATCTGACAGAATAAAAATCGTTGGGGATTTTGTTTATGACATGATTTTACGAAATGGCAAAGAGGACTTAATAGCTGCCAGCTCACTTTCCATTCTGAATAATACAAACAATGAGAACGTAATACAATACCTGACAAAGCACTTTGGAATATCGGAGAAGCAATTGGAAAGACGCTTTAAATCGCACATTGGATTTAACCCAAAACAATATTTAAGAATTACCCGGTTTGAAAAAGCAATAGAACGCATCAATACTAATCGTTTCCAAAATCTTTCGGACATAGCTTATGATTTGAATTATTACGACCAGGCACATTTCATAAAAGATTTCAAAGAGTATTCAGGCTTTACCCCATTAGCCTTCTACAAACAAAACAAAAATCTTGAGGAAACATCTTCCATGTTCATTGAGTAAACCGCAGGTCGGATTTTTACTATTTTTAAAAGCTGACGATAATTAATTTCGTTGCAGCTTTTTAAAAACAATATCATGGATAAAAAAACGAGTAAAATATTTTTTGACATTGCAATTTCACCTGGCGGCTATATGGCAGGTGACAATCGTGGACCACAAAACCCTATTGGTGATGGTGGTAAATCCCTACACAATTGGATGTATACTCAAAAAGCTTTTTTAAATATGCAAGGAGAAAAAGGTGGTGAAGATGGTAGTGATAATAAATTAATTGACGAAAGTTTGGCAAGAACGGGTTCATACATTATGGGGAAAAGGATGTTTGAAGAAGGCGAACCAAATTGGCCAGAGGATTTATACAAAACTGACGTTTATGTACTAACACATGAAAAACGAGAACCCTGGGTGCAAAAAGGAACAACTGTTTTTTATTTTCTCAACGATGGAATTGAAGGCGCATTAGCGAAAGCTAAGAAATCAGCAAAAGAAAAAGATATTAGAATTCAAGGTGGGGTAAACATTATACAACAATTCCTTAACGCAGGATTAGTGGACGATTTTATTATTCATCTTACACCTGTGGTATTAGGCAGTGGTATTCGTTTGTTCGACACCATTGACAAGACTAAATATGAAATAGAAATAAGCGAAGTAATTCCTTCGAAGTTAACAACACACATAAAATATAAACTAACAAAAAAACAAGAAGAATAACTTTCGCAAAAAAATCGGTTGAAAAAATTTATCAAGCGTGAAAACCATTTCAAACAATTTAAAAATGAAAAAACAAATTTTTATCAATCTGCCAGTGGCAGACCTCAAAAAGTCAATGGACTTTTACACAGCAATCGGATTTACAAACAATCCACAGTTTACAGATGCAACAGCAGCTTGCATGGTTGTAAGTGATGAAATCGTTTTAATGCTTTTAAATCATGCAAAGTTTAGTGAGTTTACAAAAAAGAAAATTGCTGACACTAAAACCACAGCATCTGTAATTAATTCTTTATCGGTTGAAAGCAATGATGCTGTAAATGAATTTATGACAAAGGCATTAAGCGCAGGTGCAACAGAACCACACGAAGCAAAAGATTATGGATTTATGCAACAAAGAAGTTTGGAAGATTTAGACGGGCATCTTTGGGAAGTGCTTTATATGGATATGAGCAAGATGCCGAAGAAGGAATTATAGATGGAGAGAATTTTAAAATTTGGGCTGTTG
>JBDUCK010000103.1:0-9987 GCA_040003485.1 Ferruginibacter sp.
ATTTATACTTCTTTAATTTATAAGAGCTGGATTTCAATTAGCTAATTATCACATTAGCAAATTAGCTAATTAAGATATTCTCTTGTTAGCTAATTGACACATTCACTTTAACTTTGCAACATGAGTACTGCAACAGCGGCAAAAAAGAAGATAAAATTATCCCTGCTGAAAAGAGTTTTTACATTTGCTGCACCGTATAAAAATAAGTTTTATGGTTCCCTGTTTTTATCGTTGTTGCTTGCGGTAATGGCGCCATTGCGCCCATTCCTGATACAGATCACTATCAATGACGGCATAAAAAATAATACAGCTGCTCATTTTATAAATGGACCCGGCGGGTTTATTATAGAAATTACCATCATACAACTTGTACTATTGTTTATTGAAACTACCTGCAGGTTCTACTTTACTTTTACTACGGCATCGCTGGGGCAAAGCGTTGTAAAGGATTTAAGAGTTACTACCTATAATAAAATTGTGCATCTTAATTTATCCCAGTTTGATACCACCCCTATTGGCACACTTACTACCCGTACCATTAATGATATTGAATCTGTAAATGACATTTTCAGTGATGGGCTTATTCCAATCATTGCCGATCTATTGTCCATTATTTCTATTCTGGGATATATGTTTTGGGTAGATTGGCGCCTCACCCTGGTATGCCTGGCAGCCTTCCCTCTTTTATTAGTAGCCACGTATATTTTTAAAGAAACAGTAAATAAATCATTCATAAAAGTGCGTAATGCCGTAGCTGCTTTAAATGCATTTGTGCAAGAACATATAACCGGCATGGCGCTGGTACAGGCTTTCGCTGCCGAAAACAGGGAGCAGGGTAAATTTAATGTTATTAATAAACAGCATCGCAACGCTAATATAAAGTCCATTTTTGCCTATTCCGTTTTCTTCCCTGTGGTTGAGTTGGTCTCTGCCTTATCTATCGGATTATTGGTATGGTGGGCAGCAAATGAATCTGTGAACATCACTTCATTGGAGAAAGAAAAAGTTGGCGGAATTATTACGGCTTTTATTCTATGTGTCAATTTACTCTTCAGGCCGTTAAGGGTTATTGCAGATAAATTTAATGTGCTTCAAATGGGGATGATTGCAAGTGAAAGGGTTTTTAAAATCCTGGACAATGATGATGTAACTGAAAATAAAGGAGGCTATCATCCGGCAATAATGCCTGGCAAAATTGAATTTAAAAATGTATGGTTTTCATATATAGAAGACCGGTATGTTTTAAAAAATGTTTCTTTTAATATTGAAGCTGGTAAAACCCTGGCCATAGTTGGCCACACTGGGAGTGGTAAAACAACCATTATAAGTTTAATAAACAGGCTGTACCAGATACAAAAAGGTTCCATATTTGTTGATGGGAAATGCATTGATGAGTATGATCTAGATTTTTTGCGCAGTAAGATTGGGATAGTATTGCAGGATGTTTTTCTTTTCAGCGGCTCAGTGCTGGATAATGTTACCCTTCGTAATAATAACATAAGCCGGGAAGCAGTTATAAGGGCAGCAAAATTAATAGGTATGCATGATTTTATTATGCAGTTGCCGGGCGGCTACGATTATAACGTAATGGAAAGAGGCGCAACTTTATCATTAGGACAGCGGCAATTACTTTCTTTTGTAAGAGCATTGCTTTACGATCCCGCTGTTTTAATATTAGATGAAGCCACTTCTTCAGTAGATTCTGAAAGTGAATCCCTGATACAGCATGCCATAGACAAGCTGATTGCGGGCCGTACTTCTATTGTTATAGCCCATCGTTTAAGTACCATCCGAAAAGCAGATAAAATTTTAGTGCTGGATAATGGGGAAGTTAAAGAAACAGGCTCACATGCAGAACTGATGGAACTACGGGGGTTTTATTACCAGTTGCATAAAATGCAGTTTCAAAAGCAGGAAAATTTAGCTTAAATCATTTTAAATCCTTGCAAATTTTATAGTTTAGCCATCTGCCCTTATCTTTGCGGCAAATTTCAGGTATAACATGATAGCAAAGAGCATCAAATCATTACTGGTAGCGGTTTTAAGCCTTAGTTTGGTATTATTTTCAGCCGTGTCTTATGCGCAGGAACCCACTGTGGAAAATCATGAAGTAAAGGAAGTAAAATTGGATCCGGCAAAGATCATAATGGACCATATTAAGGATGGCCATGAATTTCATTTTTTTACTGTTGGTAATTTTCATGCTACTATCCCTTTACCCGTAATTTTATATTCTCCTACCAAAGGATTTTCTGTATTTTCTTCATC
This sequence comes from Ferruginibacter sp., assembly GCA_040003485.1. GTDB lineage: Bacteria > Bacteroidota > Bacteroidia > Chitinophagales > Chitinophagaceae > Ferruginibacter. The sequence continues at coordinate 2,269 of JBDUCK010000103.1, forward strand.
GCATTTTGGCCATGAAGGAGAAGAGGAATACAATGGTTATAAATTACATGAAGGAAATATTATTAGCACAGATGGATCGCAGGTCTACGACTTTTCACTTACAAAAAATGTGGTGCAAATGATTTTGGCACTTACATTATTAGTATTGTTAATGATGGGTATTGCAAAGAAATACAAAGATGGCTTTGGAGTAACTTCTGCTCCTAAAGGCTGGCAGAACGTACTTGAGCCCGTTATTACTTTTGTAAGAGATGATGTGGCAAAGCCTAATCTTGGGCACAAATGGCAAAAATATTTACCCTATCTTTTAACGGTTTTCTTTTTTATTTTGATTAATAACTTATTCGGTTTAATACCAGGGTCAGCAAATGTTACCGGTAATACAGCCTTTACCGCAGTGCTCGGAATTATTTCACTGATCGTAATCTTATTCAGCACTAACTCACATTTTTGGGGCCATATATTCTGGCCTCCCGGTGTGCCGCTTTTGGTAAAAATTATTTTAATACCGGTAGAAGTAGCAGGTGTATTTATCATCAAGCCGGCAGCATTGATTATTCGTCTTTTCGCCAACATGGTGGCTGGGCATATTATTATTTTAAGTTTTATTTCATTGATTTTTATTTTTGGCGAAATGAACAAAGGGGCAGGTTGGGGATTTTCTCCCATCTCCATTTTATTTACCGTATTTATTTATTTTATTGAGATATTGGTAGCATTTATACAAGCTTTTATTTTTACTAACTTAACAGCGGTATTTATAGGCCAGTCATTTGAAGGCGGGCACGCCGATATAGATGGGCATACCAATGAAATAGTGCCAACAATTTAGTATTCTTTTTTTCACATATAAACACAAGTATCATGAGTTTGATGACTTTGTTAGTTGACACACAGTTTGGTTTTTCCCACATGGGTGGCGCAATAGGGGCAGGCCTTGCAGCAATCGGAGCCGGTATTGGTATCGGTCAAATTGGTAAAGGCGCTGTAGAAGCTATTGCCCGTCAGCCGGAAGCATCCAATGACATTCGTGCAAACATGATCCTGACTGCTGCATTCGTAGAGGGTGTTGCCCTTTTTGCAGTTATCGCAGGTTTATTGGCCGTACTAAAAGGCTAATTGCACCAACATTACTGCATCCAAAGTACAGGACGGAGGATGCAGTAATATTTTAAATCATAAAGCATAAATCATAAATAAAATGGATCTTTTATTACCACATTTGGGTCTCATAGTCTGGACCATCCTGGCATTTTTAATAGTGTTATTTATTCTCAAAAAATTTGCGTGGGTTCCTATTTTGAAAGGATTGAATGACAGGGAAGCAAATATTGCAAACTCAATAGCTTCTGCAGAAAAGGTTAAGCTGGAAATGGCACAGCTAAAAAACGAAAATGAAGCCTTACTGGTATCAGCCCGTGAAGAAAGAGCGATTATGCTTAAAGAAGCAAAAGAAATAAAAGACAGGATGATAAATGATGCAAAACTGGAAGCAAAAGTACAGGCAGCAAAAATAATTACAGATGCACAGGCTTCTATTAATCAGCAAAAAATGGCAGCTATTACCGATCTTAAAAACCAGGTGGGTAACCTGGTGATTGAAGTAAGTGAAAAAATATTAAGAAGAGAATTGGTGAACAAAGCAGACCAGGAAGGATACATAAAGCAATTGGCAGACGAGGTAAAATTAAATTAAGGAGAAAATTGCTCAATGATTATTAATTGAGCCTTTTTCAAATTTTCAAATTTTCAAATTAATTATGAATAATCCACGTTTAGCAGGAAGGTATGCAAAGAGTTTGCTCGATTTATCCGTTGAGCAAAACCAACTGGAATCAGTATATACAGACATGAGATTTTTGCAATCCATTTGTAAAAGCAATCCTGATTTTGTAGCAATACTCAGAAGCCCGGTGATAACTGCTGATAAAAAAGAAAAGATTATTGAAGCAATTACAAATGAAAGAGTGAGCAATGTTACAGCGCTATTTATCCGTTTACTAATTCGTAAAGCAAGAGAAAATAACCTGCCGGAAATAGTAAAGGCATTCATAGAGCAATACAATAAACTTAATAATATTTACCAGGTAAAAATTACTACTGCATCACCTATCAGCGAAGAATTGCAACTTGCTATAGTAAATAAAGTAAAAGCCGAGAGTGCCATTGAAAATATAGAACTTGAAACAGCAATAAATGATGAATTAATTGGTGGCTTTAAACTGGAAATGGGGGATCTGCTGGTAGATGCAAGTATTATCAGGGATTTAAATGATGTAAAAAAACAATTTATGAGCAACGAGTATATTCATAAATTAAGATAATATTTAATTTTTCTGGCCACCTATTTTTTTCGTGGCTTTTTAATTAGAAGATATTGCATCTAAAATTTTTATTCGACCAATAGAATAGATATTAATAAAAAAATCCCGGCACAATATGCAGCCGGGATTTTTAATTTGAAACAACTATTATTCTAAAATCACTTTTCCTTTTGCAATACGCTTTCCGTTCGCATCCCTCAACTCAATGAGATATACACCGTGCTGGGCATTAGACATATTCACATCCATTTTATCGTAACGTGCTGTAACAGGATAAGATCTTAAATATACCCGTCTTCCCCTTGAATCAAAAATAACCAGGCTACGTGTAGTCACAGGAACCGGGTTGCCTGCATTAAAATATCTTACCTGGAACGACCCTGTTGACGGATTGGGATAAACAAATAATTGGTTAGAAGCAGAATCGGTTATACTTATTGCGTTGGATTTGTTGCTGCTGCACCCTTTTGCATCCGTAACAATTACTTCGTAGCTGCCGAAATCATCTACAGTTGCAAGGAATGTTGCCGTAGTAATTGAAGGAATTCGTATCCCGTTTCTATACCATTGAAACGTATAGCTTCCCGACTGTGGGTTAGGATTAGCACTTAAGCTGGCCCTAACAGCAGGATTAACGCTTGTATAAGAATCTGCAGTTAAAATAACTAATGGTAAAGGATTGGCTTCAAGTATTGCAACGTTAGATATAACATCTCCACAAGGAACTCCGCTGGCAATTACTCTGTATTGGTTACCATTTAGAGTTGTGCTGATGTTTGTCAGTGTAAGGGTATTAGAAGTTACACCCGTATACAATAATCCATTTGCAAGATTGGAAAATGCGCCACCACCCTCACTTAGCTGCCATTGATAAGTTATGGAAGTACCGGTTGCAGTGATACTGAAATTTGCTACAGAACCCTGGCAGGCAGAAGTATTAGAGGGCTGTGCAGTGATAGTAACGGGAGTATTAATGCTGAGTAGTGCCGCAGCGGAATTTAAATTGACAGTGCAGGTGCCGTTTAATACAACACGATATTGGTTACCATTCATAGCAGCAGTTACACTATTGATATTTAGTGTAAAACTTGTAGCCCCGGCCAGGTTTGTCCATGACGTTCCGCCATCTGTACTTACTTGCCATTGATAAGATATAGCACCTACTCCGGATGCAGTAACACTAAATGAAGCATTAGCTCCTGCGCATAAAGCTGTATTAGCTGGCGGTATAGAAATAGTTACGGGGTTATTTACAGTTAAAATTGCTGCATTTGAGTTTGTTCCCACCGGCCCGCAGCTAAATGCAACAGCACGGTATTGACTACCATTCATTGCTACAGTAACATTATTTAAAGTAAGTGCAGCGTTTGTTTGAGTCGCAATATCAGCCCACGATACGCCATTGTTGGTACTTACCTGCCATTGATAAATAACTCCAACGCCACTTGCTGCGGAAGTAAAAGTTATATTACTGGCAGGACATACTGTTGCATTCGCTGGTTGTGAGGTAAAAATTGCGGCTGAGCTAACAGTAAGAGTAGCGCAACTAGTGGTTGTCAACCCGCAATCGCTGCTCACTAAACAGCGGTAGCCAAAATTATTCATCGCAACTGTTGCGGCAGCTACAGTAAAACAGGATGCATTTGCCGACGCAATATTAACCCAGGAGCCGACTCCACCACAACCTGCTGTGTTTACCTGCCATTGGTAGGCAAGGTTGGTGCCCACAGCTACCACGCAAAAAGTACTATTACTACCTGTACAAATTATTGCATCGGCAGGTTGTGTTGTAACGTTTGTAGAAAGATTTACAGTTAAAATTGCTGCAGCTGAGTTAATACCAGAAACACTGCAGGCACCTGTTCCGTTTACAACCGCACGATATTGATTATTATTCATGGCTGTTGTAATACCAGTAAGCGTTAATGTAGATGAAGTAGCCACAGGATTAACGTTGGTAAAAGTTGTTCCTCCATCTGTACTTACCTGCCAGTTATAGGTAAGGCCCGGGCCTGTTGCTGTAACTGTGACAGTTGCATTGTTTCCACTGCATGCTGTTGTATTAGCAGGTTGAGCAGTAATGGCTATAGCACCTATGGACACTAGTAGGGTAGCAGCACTTGATGTAACAGAAGTGCCGCCGGTTACTATACAGCGATATTGATAATTATTCATTGCAACTGTAACTCCGGTAATCAATAACACGTTTGTGGTAGCGCCAGAATATGGAATTGCGTTAGTAATATTTACAAATCCACTACCGGGATTAACCTGCCATTGATAAGTGAGGCTGGGCCCTGTTGCAGTTATGCTGAAAGTCACATTAGAACCGGCACACGTAGTTGTATCTGCGGGTGGAACGGTAATTACAGGAGTAGAAGAAGCTATTATTAATGTACCACCAATTGAAGTGGTTGAAGCACATCCTTCGGATAAAATGCACCGATATTTATTCCCGTTCATTAATGCAGTAACTGCAGTTAAGGTAAGCGTGCTAGTTATTACCGCAGGGCTTACATCATTCCAGGTAGTACCTCCATCTGTACTTACCTGCCAGTTGTAAAATATGTATGCACCATTGGCGGGGGCATTGGCTGCAATGGTAAACACAGCGTTGCCGCCCACAAATGCTGAAACATCGGCGGGTTGAGTTGCAATGACAGGTGCTGGAGGAAGATCGGAAGCAGCAGTTTGGTCTACTGCGCTGAAGGCACTACCCTGGGAAGCACTGTATCCTAAACCTCTTTTAGCAAAAGCCGTCCATATAGCACATTGATGACGTCCGGCATATAAATTTTTATCTGCAGTAAGAATGGCATTTCTTGCATCAACGTAGCCTGGACTACAGGGTTGCAATCTCATTCCTTCCAGCACAAGTTTTAATGCAATACTATTACCCCCATTAGCAGCAAGGGAGAAATTATATAAATTAGTATTAATTGAATTTTCCTGTTGTATAATAGCCCAGGTCATTTCCCAAATGGCAGCACACCATATTTCACCAATGTTATGAACTTCGGTGCCAATAGTACCAGTACCCATATTAGCATAAGTCAGGGGGTTTACGGTTAAACTTGTGGAATAAGGAAAATTGCGTATGCCTGCCCCGGTAGTAGATTGACCTTGTACATAAGTACCAATACCTCTAGGGTTAATGCCATCGCTGGTATTTGTAACAGCCCAGTTTGTAGTAAGCATCAGCCCAAAATAATCACTCCATCCTTCTCCGCCTTGCTCAGCATTTTGAAGGCAGCTTGCAGTAGCTGGACCACCCGTTAACCTGTTTGATATCCCATGTGTATATTCATGAGAAATTATACCGGCATCAAGGTCACCATCCAATACCTGTCCGCTTATTCCGCTAAGTGTTACATTCAGATTATTTGAAAGCTGGGCTGCAAAAATGGCTCCGTCTGCCTGGGAAACCATAACAGCCGGAATAGTAATAGTATTATCTGTACCTCCCATTACAATGGGCGCACCACTTACATTATTAACCACGATAACTCCCACAGCTCCGGCATCCTGGGCAGCTTTTACTTTAGTTGTAAACGGTACACCATTTGGGTTGGCACAAATACCGCCATTTCCTCTATCAATCAAAGCTATTTTACCTGTTATAGAATTAGTTGGAGTACCACAAGCAAAGTGAGTACTGCCCGTTGCATCATCATTAAAATATATAACCTGGGCAGTTACGGGCCCTACAGCAGAAAGTTTATTTGCAGTACTGAAACCACTCTCTATAGAAGAATAATTACCAACTGTAGAAGCTGGAGTATTAACATGTAAAATAATGGAAGAAATTGCATCAAATAAATACATCCTCATTCTTCCTCTTGACCCATCTACAGACGGTAAAAAATTGGCATTATTACCAATATGTGTACCCGACCCGCCACTTTGTGCTAAAGCAGATATATCATCATTTCCATTTCCGCCTCTTCCTAAATTATTAACCTGGTAATTTCCTGCTACTTCATCAAAACCATATTGATAAGTTACATCATGAACAATGTTACTCCAGTAAAAAAGATTGGTGATGCAGAATTGTTGCATAGTATTATTCCTGCTTGGTTCAACACCGTAGTTGGGCGTAAAATTAAAATTTAAAGGGTTAGGAGACGTAGACGATGTGGCCGGTAAACCTGTATTTTGGTTCGTTGCAATAGTATCCTCGGAAGCCCACACATTATTCCCCCGGGTAATAGTATAATCTGTTATCCCTATGCTATGCCAGCCTAGTGTACTTGCATTGCCTGTTGCGGCCGTCCATGGGTTACTGCGAACAGCAGCATTCGTAAAAGATGGCGCTTCAAATGGGTAAGGAATTACCAGGTAATTAGCTCCGACTACTGTAGAGGGATCATTATAATTTCCTTCAATATGATTTTGTGGAATAGTTTTTAAAAAGGTAGAAGAAGAGTTAACTGCTGATGAACCATAGGAGCTTATATTTTTAGCAGCGTGAGATTTAAAATCTTCATACACAGTGATATTAACTTTATCAATTGTTTTTCCGGAAGCTGCATCTATCCTGATATGCCACACATCATCCGTGCCCTTAGGTGCTACCTGCACCTGCCAAACTAATTTTACGGTGGTTTGCGTTCCTTTTTCTACAGGTAGCCACATTAATTCGGCTGTAATATTTTCTGTAACTTTTAGAGGCTTTCCAAAATTGATAACATTACCACCGGTAGAATTATTTGTTGAAACCAAGGTTGGTAATTTTATTTTTTGCTCATTAAAAGCATCACCTACTGCTATTTGTGCACTGATTGAAGGAATAGCTGAAGCGCCGGCGGTGGCTTTTCCTATGTCCTCAATGAATGCACCCGTTTTAGATAAGAGTTGATCGTTCTTAAAGGCAAGTACCAACATCTGGTTATATACAGGTAAGCCTTTGTATCCCTGCATAAGGTATACCATTTGGGTTTGAGTTTCTTTATTATAATAAGCACTGCTAATTATAATATCTTTAAAAGATTCTTCAGAAAGCCCAATAGCCACATTATTTTTTTCTACCAGTTTAATAACAGTAGCATTGTCAATATTCTGGGCTTTTAGGAGAGCAACTGAATACAGTAAAATAAAAAAGAGGAGAATTTTTTTCATAATTTTTTAGTTAGTGTTTAATCTTTTAAAGAAGCAGTTCCTTGCATTATTTTTAAAATGAAAATTAGATAGCTTGTTAATGTTATCAATCACGAATCAGCAATTGCAAAAGACGGAAGCTATGGTTTGTTTTGGTCAGGTGTTTTGGTAGATTGTAGAATATTATTGAGGCTTGAAATTACAGTATTTTATGTTTAAAATGCGCTGCTTTTATTTTTTATCTGTCAAGAAAGTATATTATTTTAAGAAACTACAGAAAATAATATTGCCGCCTTTT
>JBDUCK010000398.1:0-2976 GCA_040003485.1 Ferruginibacter sp.
CTTTACAAAAAGATTTTACCAAAGAAGATTTACCAATACCGGCTTCGCCACTTACAAATATGCAATGCCCTTCACCTTCTTCTATATTTTTAAAGTGCGTTTGCAGCGTTGCTAAAAATCCGTCTCTTTCTATCAGCTCCATATTGCAATTTGTAAAATGAGGATATGATTATTGTAAAATAGGGGAAACCACTCAAACGTAAAAACAGGATAATAGGTTGCTTTGTTTATTAAAACAGCCCTAAAAATTTTATACACATGTGCGCCTATAATCGGCGAACGGAAAATAAAGATACTGGTAATTGTAAAATAATTATTTATATAAATATTAATACTATGTCTCTACCTGAAAGTGAGACGGTATATCTAAAAAAAATATCACCGAAAAAATATCGGGAATATTTACGCATAACAACTTATTATGGCTAAGAGCATTCCTAAAAAAGAACCGGCCCGGTTAAGATCATCCAATGAACAGATTGAAATAATTTTGTATGGCTGCAGGCAAAATGAAAGAGCAGCGCAAAAAAAATTATATCACCGGTATTACAGGTATGCTATGTCAATAGCCTTACAGTATTCTTCCAATCATAATAATGCAGTAGAAATGATAAATGATGCATTTTTAAAGATCTTCAGAGACCTGAAAAAATTTGTACCCAGATATAATAATACTTCTTCTTCTTTTACCGCATGGTTTAAACAGGTGGTTATATATGCCTGTATTGATCATTTAAGAAAATACAATAAAAAAGAAATGATGGCCAGTGCAGATCCTGCGCAGGAGCTAATTGAAGATCCCCGGCAAAATGTTGAGCAGATCTTACAGCATAAAGAAATTATTCACTGCATTCAGCAATTATCACCGGCTTACAAAACAGTCTTTAATTTATACGCAATACAAGGTTTTTCACATGCAGAAATTGCTGACAAGCTGAATATTTCCCTGGGCACATCAAAAAGCAATTTTCATAAAGCAAGACAAAATCTGCAGGCACTTTTAAAGAAAAAAAATATCATAAGATATAGTACATCCATCTAGTATTGATTTAAAAAACTAAATGACTAATGAATGAAATAAGAGAAACTTTGTTGTGGTCGGTGTAAAACAACACAAATTCCAAGAAGAAAATAAACGCAGTTTTGGTAAACGTAATTTATAAGCAGGGTACAGCATTGCCCAAAAAATGGCCAATTAAATTTGTACTCTGCTTTAAATTACAATTGACCTGTACGGCTGGCCTGTTTTAGCCAATGCAAAGCAATATAATGTTTTGCGAAAGCGGATTTAAACTACCGCAGAAGACGTGTTGAAGGAATAATCTATTAAACGGAATAATGGAATAAATACACATTTAAGCAGGTAAGATTTGTTTCTGCATTTGTTTCTTCACCAGTTCTGAACTTCTGGCCCACCAGGTTGACAGAATTATCTTAGTGATTGATATAATTTAAGAAATTGAAATACTATTAAGGAAAATAAAAATATATAAGGCTAAAAAAATACAAATAATATTATGAAAGCTGCGTTTCATTTCTTATTTATTTCAAAAATGAAAATGTAATTTGATTATTTTCTTTTAAAAGGAACTTTTAAAATTACCGTTTCACTCTTCCCTTTAATGTTGGTAATACTTTGTATGGTCCACAAATCAAGTAGGTTATCGCCGTCTATTATACACCCGCTATAATCTCCCCACGACGCTCCATCGGTTGCGCCTTTCCCTTCCCCTGCACTCACTATTTTTCTTATGGTACCCGGCTTGTCTTTTTTTAACCTGTATGCAAACCTCGGGCTGATAAATGAATTGCCATTTACTTCCTGGAAACCTATCAGTACATCATTTTTTTTATTTACTGCAATGGTTGTTTGAATATAATTGCTGGTATCATTTTTTATCAATCCTGTTTGAATTATTTTTCCGGTAGCAGCATTTACCTGGTGCCACTGCACTGCAGAACCTTCATTACAATTTACAGCCTGTGAGAACCAGATACTGCCATTTTGAAACACCAGGTTTTTAGGGTTGCGATCGCCGCTGGAAACCTTTTGCTCTGTTCCTTTTTGCGGGGATTGAGGTGGGTAATCAATGTATTTTAATTGGTGTGGTTTTCTTGAAACTACTTGGCAGTAGGGTTTTCCATCGGCAGCTTCTGATAATTTGCGAATTACAAACTGGTCGTCTTCAATATCAAAAAAATATAAATCGTCTATTGCATCCTGCATAAAAACCGGGTGGCCCAGGCTTCCCTTAAAATGATAAATAGTAGCAGGTTTACCGGCAATAGCATCGGCCATCCGCATAATAAAGCTGTTCTCTTTGCCTCCCGGATAAGAGTAGCCAATCCATTTTTTGCTATACCCAATACCACCTCCATCTACTTCTTGTGTTCTTGATACGGGATAAATATTCCATGCCCCTGTTGGGTTACTTGTTTCAGATACTGAAATATTTACCGGCTTCGTTTTTTCTTTATCATAATACCACCACAAATCAAATACAAATACTTTATTGTGAATATCAAAAAACATCTTGGGATCAATGCCGTTATTAAAGCATTTTTGAGAAACGCCTTGTACAAATTCGCCTTTTTTATTGTAAATAACGATCCCACTGTTAGATCCTTCCATTACATAACCACCACCCACGGCTATCTGCGGATCTACCTGGCGGTTACCATCCATTGATCCATTAAATACCTGGTAGCCATTTATTATTTGCCGGTTGCCGCCCTGCCTGCGTTCCGGGCATACGTTGCCGTTATTAAAATCTTTTTTGTGAATCGGGGTTACCACTTCGGTGTTGGAAGGATACACTTTATCATTCACTTCCTGGGCATTAATCTGCCCAAACAGCATGTATGATAAAAACGCTAAACAAACATTTTTCATTGTGTTTTTTTAATTATTAAGTTGTTCCAATATTCTTACTTCTCCATCTTTTTCATCTGCTGTTAAGCTGCCAGCCTGCTGTT
>JBDUCK010000104.1:0-9973 GCA_040003485.1 Ferruginibacter sp.
TTGATTGTGACAGCGCTACCAGTTATGAGGATAGGGTGATTGATAGAACGAGGCTTGCTTACCTGTATAATGTGCGTGCAGATATCTACTGGCATCTGAAGCAATATGAACTGAACGGTGAGTATGTAGATAAGGCATTGGCAATTCACCTGGCGTCAAAAAATTACAGGATGGTGGGGCAGGCCTATGCAGACAAAGGCGACTTGTTTGTTATAAAAAAACAAATAGAAAAAGGTATTGAGTATTATAAAAAAGCCATCCATATCGGCGATAGCGTTAATGATAAGAGAAACCTTTCCCGCTATCATTGCTTGTTAAGTGAAACATATCTCGATATTAAGAAAACAAGTGAAGCGCTTACAGAAGCTACAGCGGCATTAAAGTATGCAAAGGAAGAAGATAACCCTGTGCAGGAGGCTTACGTTTACACACTGCTCTGTAAAATATTCAACCAACAACACAATTTACCTGCAGCAATAAGCAATGGAAGGCTGGGGCACTACATGGCCATACAGGAGATAGATCTCCCGCTGCAACAATCAAGTGCTGCAGCATTGGCTGTTGCTTTTAAAAGCGCCGGCAACGTAGATAGTGCCTATCATTATTTGCAGGTAAGCAAAGATTTGAATGACAGTCTTATAACAAAAAATTTCAACCAGGAAACCGCTAACCTACAGGTAAGCTTTGATGTGTCACAAAAAGAAAAGCAAATAGAGTTGTTGGCAAAAGATAAGGAATTGCAACAACAAAAGTTGAAGCAGCAAAGCAATTATATCATCGCATCGGTGGTAGTTGCAATGTTGGCATTGATGGGGGTATGGCTTGCTGTGAATCGTTACCGCCTCCGGCAGCGTATGAAAGAACTGGAGCTGCGTAACCAGATTGCTGCCGACCTGCACGATGAAGTAGGCAGCTCACTCAGCAGCATACACATGCTGAGCCAGATGGCTGCACAGCCAGGTAATGAAGCAACGCATAGAGACATCCTTAGCAGAATGAGTACCAACGCCAAAGAAACGATGGACAAAATGGGGGATATTGTATGGATGATAAAGCCCGGCGAAACGGAAGCAGGAGGTTTAAAGCAACGCATGGAGCGGTTTGCTTATGAAATATGCAGCAGCAAAAATATAGAAGTGAATATGCAGTTGGAAGATCTGGAAAAAACTAAGCTCAGTATGGAGCAGCGGAAAAATATTTACCTTATTTTTAAAGAGGCGTTGAATAATGCAGTTAAATATTCCGGCACAGAAAAAATTGAAATCACTTCAACTCTTCAAAACAATCAATTGACTTTGCAGGTAAAAGATTTTGGAAAAGGATTCGACAGCAGCATTGTAAAAAAGGGAAATGGTTTGGATAATATGCAGCACAGGGCAAAGGAGTTGAATGGCTCCGTTGGAGTTATAGCAGATGCAGGCACAATGATTGAACTTCAATTGCCGGTATAAATTTTTCTGCTGGTTTCTTTCCGCTAAATCATAGCATTAGTTTAATAAATTATAGTATGAAAAGATTACTGCTCATTCCACTACTCCTTTTTTTTCTGTCAATTCATTCATTAGCACAAGTAAATGCCGATTCGCTGATAAAAGAATTGGCCAATGCCAATGAAGATACCAGTAAAGTAACACTGCTACGGAATATTGGCAATGCCCTTGCCCACCGGGATGCACATAAAGCAATCAGCTACTGGCAGCAGGGAATTATTTTAGGCCGCAAACTGAACTATTCCCTTGGCCTTGCAAGAATTTTTATCAATATAGGAGTCGGTTATTCTTTCATCAGCAAGTTTGATTCAGCTATTGTTTTTTATGATTCAGCCATTGTATATTCTAAGATAATAAATGACCCGGAACGGCTTGCATTAGCGTATTTAAACAAAGGGGATGCTTACAGGAACCTGGGTGATTTAAAGCCTGCTTTAATCAATTGCGATACAGCAAGAATGTATGCTGAAAAAACAACGAACACCGACAGGCAGGCACGTATCTATAGTGTTATCAGCAGCATTTATATTGATCAAAACCAATTTGCCAATGCCATTCCATTTATTTACAAAGCGGTTGATTTATATAAAAAAGATGGAAATAATATAATGATCGGGCAGGCTTATGACGACTTGGGTATCATTTATAAAGAAACGGGCAGGCTGGATTCTTCATTACTGTTCCGGCAAATGGCTGTTGCTGTTGCAGAGAGGGAAAAAGATTATAAAAACTTATCTGTCTATTATTTTGGCATTGCAGAGATTTATTCAATGCAGCATAAATATAAAGAGGCTGAACAATATGCAGCCAAATCTTTAAAGTATGCAGAGCAGCAGGAGAACAACCTGCAACTGGGCAATACATACAGCCTGCTGTGCAATATTTATCTGCAGCAAAAAAGATATGATGAAGCAATAGAAGCAGGCAACACTGCCTGGAAATATTCTTTACAGGAAGTGCAGGGAAAATTGCAACAGGAAACAGCCGCTATGCTTGCAGAAGCATATACCGCTGCAGGAAATTACAAAGAAGCAAATCATTTTTTAACTATCAGCAGTAATTTAAAAGACAGCCTGGGCCGGCAGCTCTTTAATGAAGAGGTGGCCGGTCTGCAGGCTTCATTTCAAATGAAAGAAAAAGACAAAGAAATATTACTGCTTGAAAAAGACAAAGAACTGCAGCAACAAAAACTTTTCCGGCAGCTTATTTTATTCGCAGCAGCAGCTGGTCTGCTGCTGTTTACTTTGCTGGGTGTTGCGTTGTTTATCAACCGCAACCGTCTTCGCCAGCGTATGAAAGAATTAGAATTAAGAAATCAGATTGCCGCCGATCTGCATGATGAAATAGGCAGCTCACTCAGCAGCATACACATGCTTAGCCAGATGGCCGCACAACCGGGTAATGAAGCAACGCACAAAGACATCCTTGGCAGAATGAGTACCAACGCAAAAGAAACGATGGATAAAATGGGGGATATAGTATGGATGATAAAGCCCGGCGAAAAGGAAGCAGGAAGTTTGAAACAACGCATGGAGCGTTTTGCCTACGAAATATGCAGCAGCAAAAATATAGAAGTGAATATGCAGTTGGAAGATCTGGAAAAAACTAAGCTCAGTATGGAGCAGCGGAAAAATATTTACCTTATTTTTAAAGAGGCGTTGAATAATGCAGTTAAATATTCCGGCACAGAAAAAATTGAAATCACTTCAACTCTTCAAAACAATCAATTGACTTTGCAGGTAAAAGATTTTGGAAAAGGATTCGACAGCAGCATTGTAAAAAAGGGAAATGGTTTGGATAATATGCAGCACAGGGCAAAAGAATTAAACGGGGAATTAATGACAGAAGCTGTTATAAATACGGGTACAACTATCCAACTAATTGTACCCGTATAAAATTTTCCCGGTTTATTGAACCACGAAAAAAAACTTTTGTTTTTCACGAGTAAACACAAGGTTTGCTTCTGTAGGGTAAGTTGCATTTATCCATCTTGCCGTACCTAAATAGTAGCCTGGATGACTTTTAGATTCTATTGTAAATTTTGTGTTATCAAGATCATCTCTTTTAACTACAAATTCTGTTTCCGTAGAAGCCTCTGCATAAAGATAATACAGGTATTGATTGTTAGGAAATGATGAAAACACAGGGTTTGAATTTGCTTTGATACCAAAATAGTTATAATTCTTCCCGCCACTTACATAAGGGATATTTTTTATGATGGACACAGAGTTATCACCGCTAGGGCTTATATGCACTTTATCTGAAGCCCTTGTATAGCCATATGAATAACCAGACACATTCTCGCCGTTTGTGCCAAAATAGAATGTCAATGTATCAGGAGCACCTGTTCGGCTAATGCCTATAGTACAAAGAAAGCCTTCTGTGCGCAAAAGCACATCTGGCCCATGCGGATCGTCGCCCGAAGTACTTTCTTTTTTGCAGGAAAAAATCAGTGATGATACAACTGACAAAAAAAGCAACCGGAATAATATTTTTTTCATAACGTTTTAATTAATTGTATTTATAAATTATTTGTGAGTCAAAACTAAGGCAGGCTAAAAAGCAACGCAATAGCGAAAACGGGTGAGTTTGCTTCGGACACGGATTCACCCATTTTCGCTATTGATTAACGGCAGGCATTCACCATCTTTGTAAAAAATATATCGTTGATAAGAGTAGCAATTTTTGAAGACAATAAACACCTGAGGGAAACCTTTGGGTTTTTATTGAGCAATTCGGAAGGGTTTACCTGTGTGGGTGCTTATCCTGACTGCAGCAACCTGGTGGAGGATATTGCAGACAATCCCTGCGATGTAGTATTGATGGATATCGAGATGCCCGGCATGAACGGCATTGAAGCCACCAAACTCATCAAACAAAATTTGAATGGCATTAATATTTTAATACAAACCGTTTTTTATGAAGATGAATATATCTTCAATGCTATCTGCGCCGGTGCATCAGGATATATTTTAAAATCCACTACACCCGATGGATATTTAGAAGCGATAAAGGATGTTCAGGCTGGCGGCTCACCCATCACGCCGGGCATTGCAAAAAGAGTACTCGAACTCTTTAAAGATAAATTAGCACCCGATACGCCTGCAAAAGATTACAACCTTACTGCACAGGAAAAAAAAGTGCTGCAACTGCTGGTGCAGGGAAAAAGTTATAAGATGATAGCAGCAGAATTATTCATTGCTGCTGACACGGTGAAAACACATGTAGGCAATGTGTACGCCAAACTGCATGTACACTCTGGTACCGAGGCTGTTTCATTGGCACTTAGGAATAAAATTGTGTAAACTGCTTTTCAATCTCACCCTAATTCGCTATTGCTTCCTTTGATTTAATTTTTCAATTTTGAGTTGAATTAAAATCAACCGAAAATGAAAAAAATATTTATCATTTTTCTTGCCGTAGTAAGCTGCTTAGGAATGCATGCACAAAGTGTAGGTATAGGAACAACCACTCCTCATTCAAGTGCTCAATTGGATATTGTAAGTCCCTTTAATAATAAAGGGTTGCTTATTCCAAGGATGACATCTGCTCAGCGATTGGCGATAGCCAGCCCTATTGCCCCCGGCTTAATGGTATACGAAACAACGACCAATAGTTTTTGGTTTTATAATGGTTCTGGCTGGAGCCAAATCGGTACCGGCGGTGTATCACCATGGACAATTAGCGGAAATAATATCTACAACAGCAATACCGCCAATGTAGGTATTGGTACAAGTTCTCCAACTTCTAAATTTCATATTTTTGGAAATGCTTTAATTGAAAGCGGTGACCTCGTTTTAAATGATCCCTTTGCAACCGTATATTTTAAAAACGGCACACAAAATAAAGGCTATGTGCAGCTAAGAAGTACGGATGACTTAAAATTTGGAACTACGCCCTTGTTAAATACAACAGGTAACCTCATTTTTGAAACACAAGGTCTTGCCAGGATGACTGTACAACCAGGTGGAAATGTAGGCGTAGGATATTCAAATCCTATTAATAAGCTAGATGTAAACGGCAGCGTGAGGGCAACGGGCACCCTTACAATTGAAGATGGCCTGGTGCTGGTAAAAAATACAACGGACAATCATAACTGGTTTATGCAGTATTTAAATACCGGCAGTGCTGCTACCAGCCGTTTCCGTTTTGCAGATCAGGGAGTGGAGCGACTTACGTTTTTAAATGGCGGCAATATTGGAATTGGTACCACATCGCCAACGGAACGCCTGGAGGTGAGTGGTAATTTAAAAACAACGGGTACTGCACTTATACAGGGCGAAATAACAACCAATGGCGGGTTGACCCTCGATGAAACTGGAGGTACAATTCAATTAAGTGACGCTAATGTTAAGAAAGGATATTTTCAATTGTCCGGCGATAATGTACGCATGGGTACTAATAGTGGCAATGCCGCTGGTGACCTGATTTTCCGCATGAACGGTACCGACCGTGCTGTAATTGATAATGCTGGAAATATGGGCATCGGCACAGTGTCTCCTACTTCTAAACTGCATGTAGCAGGACATACCTATATGAACGGAAATGGTGAAGTATTGGGAATCGATGGAACAAGTGCCAATATCGGCTTTTACTACAATGGCGGTTACAAATCATTCATCTCACAAGCCAGTTCAGAATTGTATATAGGCGTAAATGGCGGACCGTTGCACCTTGATGCAACCCAAATAGCGATAGGCGCAGTGGTTGCAGGTTCTACTGCTTATAAACTTGCCGTTAACGGAAAAATCATCTGCGAAGAAGTAAAAGTAAAATTGGTGAGCAGTGGCTGGCCCGATTATGTTTTTGCAAATGATTATAAACTTCAACCATTGCATCAGGTTGAACAGTTTATTCAAACCAATAAACATTTGCCGAATATACCATCTGCCGCTGAAGTTGAAAAGGATGGAATAGCATTGGGCGATATGCAAAAACGTATGATGGAAAAGATCGAGGAAATGACACTGTATATAATCGATCTGCAAAAACAAGTAAGTACACTAAAGGATACATTAGCTACCGTAAATAAATAATGCAGTTATGCAAAAAAAATACTGGCTGATATTATTCTTATTGTGTTTTTCATTTTCAAAAATAAATGCACAACTGCACAGGAAAGATTGTGCAACACCGTCCTCACCGCGTGATAAATTGAAAGATATAACCCCGGCTGATTTTAAAGTACTCGCTGGTACAAGGGTTATTAAATTGTATGTGGTGATCTATGCCAATGATGACGGCGGCAGTGTTGCCATTGATGAAGAAACGCTGAAGGCAGAGATCGCTTTCTCAAACACTATCTATAATATTGGCGATGTTTGTTTCAGCATTGTAGGTATTGAACAACGAAATAATACTGCATTCAATAATCCTGACGCAGGGGATGATTATGCCGTGCAGGTAACAAGTGGGGCATTTACCGTATTTGTTGTTCGATCAATTGATGGGCATACAGATGACCATGGTATTTTTGGATGGTCTCCCGGCGTACCTGCAAGATGGATGGTAACCAGGAGCGCAGGTTTTGGTACCCGGCGGACTTTTATTCATGAGATGGGCCATGCCCTGGGATTGGAGCACACCTTTAAAGGAACAGGGCATGATGCTGATAATCCAGGTTGTGATGAACTTGCGAATGGAAATAACGGCCTTACCTGCGGCGATTATGTTACTGATACACCTGCTGATCCTTATGAAAGATGCGGTACGAATGTTTCCGGTTGCAACTTTCCTTATACAGCACCTTCCTGTAAAGATGCCAACTCCAGTTCTTATAATCCGCAGATGAACAACTTCATGAGTTACTGGACCAACTATGGTTGCGACAGAACTATTTTTACCTCAGGCCAATACAGTCGCATTCGATCTACGATTGATAATAATTCAACGATCAGTTCATTTTTAGCGCCGGATAATTTAGATATCAGCAACTCAACTATCTCATCGGGAATTGTAAAACAAGCCGCAAAGAATGTAATGAATATTGGCAATATCGGTTCAGCAGGAAATTATACGGTAAACGGATCAACGCAGGCAGCTTATTCAGCCGAGGAAATAGTTTTGAAACCCGGCTTTACAGCTGATCCCGGATCAGCAGGTATTGTGAGGATTTTGCCCAGTAATTGTCAATAAAGATTAAAAATTTGGGGGTCTGATATATTTGAAAAAAAGCAAGGCATTGTCAACTTTATCAATCTTACTAACATTATCAACTCAATACAATGAGATACTTTTTAACAGCAATTAGTTTTCTTTTTTACGCCAACAGCTTTTCGCAGGTAAATAATACAACAACCCCATTTGCAGATGGTGAAACTGATGAAGAAAGCCAGGCTCACATTACAAAGCTTCTGGCATTAAAGGCTGCGTATTATGCAAACCATAAAGATGCTGTTCCGGTGCAAAAAGCGTCAGCAACGCATGTTTTATTTGGTTGGCCGATGCGGCCCTCAAGTGATTATGATTTTCAGTATAATTATTTTAACCTGCAGAACTATGTAGACCAGATCAGGACTCCTACTAATACCAGCATTGAAGATTACAATTGCGGCGACCGTACCTATGATGATCACGATGCATCGGATATTAATCTGTGGCCTTTCTGGTGGCGGATGATGGACAACAACTATATTATGGCAGTTGCTGCGGCACCAGGAATTATAATGGAAAAAATAGATGGGAACTTTGATCACAACTGTACAAAAGTGGGAAGTTCCAACCAAATTACATTGATGCACGATGATGGCTCATTCACCTATTACCATCACCTTAAAACCAATTCGCTTACAGCAAAAGATACAATGGAAAGAGTGGAACAGGGCGAGTTTCTAGGATACATTGGCAGTTCCGGCCATTCATCCAATCCGCATTTGCACTTTGCAGTTCATGATGCCTTCGGCAGACTGATCGAGCCCTATTTTGGCGCAACCTGTAACAACTATGGCACCGAAACCTGGTGGCAGAATGAACGCCAGTATTGGGAGCCGCAAATTAACAGGTTGATGACGCATAGTGCCGTACCCGATCCTACCAATTTTTGCCCGGATGAGGAAGTGGTGAACGCCAAGAACCAATTTAGCAGCGGAGATGTGTTGGTTACAGGTATAGCATTCATGGACGGTCAAATTTTCGATGCTGCAAGCTGCTCACTTTATCAGCCTGACGGAAATGTTTTTGCTTCCTGGACCGAAAGTATTTCCCTTTCAAGTTCAAGAACATACAAGACCCACAGTGTTTTATTGCCGTTTGGTAATACCGGTACGTGGACGTTCAGGGCTACATATCGTGGAAAGATCTATGCTCATTTTTTTACAGTCG
This sequence comes from Ferruginibacter sp., assembly GCA_040003485.1. Lineage (GTDB taxonomy): Bacteria > Bacteroidota > Bacteroidia > Chitinophagales > Chitinophagaceae > Ferruginibacter. The sequence goes on from JBDUCK010000104.1 coordinate 8,811, forward strand.
GCTGTAAGGCATTTGAAACGCCTTCCGGTACTATCATCGGTAATGATGGCTATATCACGGGAAGTTTTATTTCAAGTACTGCAATTCACACAGGAAGTTCTAACACCAAGGTATTGTACCAGGCGGCGAATTATATTGAATTGAAACCCGGTTTTCAGGCAAGCGCAGGAATTCATTTTAAAGCAAGGATAAAACCCTGTACGTTCACAGAATAAATTATATTTTTTATCACCGCCGCCCCGGTGATTTTCTTTTAACTAATAAATCTCTATTAAGAAGTAATCAGGATTTCATTTAACTTAAACAACGGTTACTAATAGGCATTTGTAACAGAACTATTCCATTTTTAATGAACTGGCAGGCGAGGCTGGACAGAAATAGAATATTCAGGCCCGCCAGTGCCGGTAAAACGATAAGAAATTATATTTTGTAGGTAAATGACCTTAAAATTAAATGGAAATAAAGGCAGGCTTATTTTAAACTGATAAAAATTTATGTATGCCAAAACAAATAATTAATAATAAGCCACTGCACTTATTGCTGTTTTTTATTTTTTGTGTTACAGGCACTTATGCACAAATAAACTATCCATTTGCCCGGCAGCAAAATTTTGACACCGTAATTTATAATCAAAAACTAAGTGATCAATATGCCTGGATGTCACGTCCGGAAAATGAAACTGAAATGCTGGCCTGGGCCAAAGCACAGGGAAATTTTACAGACAGTTTGCTGGATAAAATTTCAGGTGATGAAAAATTATATCCAATAATAGAAAAACTGATGCAGCCCAATGATGATGAAATTATTGTGAAAGGAATACAGGGCAATAACCTCTATTACCTTAAAATGATGCCGGATAAAAAACGTTGGCTAATGAAGCAACAGGGCATCAATGGTATATCAGAAAAGATAACCGCATTGCCCTATACCATCCATCAATACCGGGCTAAGAAATATGCTTTTGCACATACAAAACCTTTGCTGGCAATCATGCTTGTAGCAGCCGGCGAAGCCAATCCGCATATCCGTTTTTTTGATTTGGGTAAAAAAGAATTTTTGCAGGATAGTATTGGCCCTGTTATGTTCAACGATGCATCAGGTGTTTCCATGGCATGGCTGCCTGATGATTCAGGAATTATTTATTCCCAGGCCCCATCGGAAAA
>JBDUCK010000399.1:0-2970 GCA_040003485.1 Ferruginibacter sp.
GTTTTATAAAAGAATACCCGAAAGTTGCTTCGATTGCGGTTACCATTTTAAAAAAAATATCTGCCTGCGTCTTTGTAAATGCATCATGTGCCGGATCATCACTTGCTACCAGGTGAGAAAATACAGATGCTATTTGAAAATGTGGAGACGCTTTCAATTCGCTACACAATTTTTCCAGATCGTCTTCTTCAAAACCTAAGCGGTGCATACCGGTATCCAACTTAATATGAACTTTATACGCAGATAAATTATTTTGCTGCAGGTAAATTTTAAAAGCATTTAAAATATTAAATGAATACAGTTCAGGTTCAAGCCCGTATTTTACAATATTATCAAACCCTGCCTCTTCTGTATTCATCACCATAATGGGTAAATTAATACCTGCTTTACGGAGCTCCACGCCTTCATCTGCATAAGCTACGCCAAGATAGTCTGCACCGGCATGCTGCAACAGATTGGCAATTTCAAAACTGCCACTGCCATAGCTAAACGCTTTTACCATTGCCATCAATTTTACCTGCGGCTTTAATTGATGCCGGTATGTTTTTAAATTATGGCGCAATGCATTTAAATCAATTTCTAAAAAAGTCTGGTGCATTTTCTGCTCCAGGGCACGGCTTATTTTTTCAAATGCAAAAGGCCTGGCGCCTTTTAGCAAAATAGTTTCATCTTTAAATTGAAGAACAGGCAACTGCTGCAGAAATTCTTCGGTAGAATTATAAAAATATTTTTCAGCCATCATGTTAAACGCCGCGGCGTTTTTAGAAATTTCCGGCCCTATTCCTATAAAACGGTGCAATGATTTTTGTTGCAATACCATAGCAATATTTTTGTAAAGCGTCTCGCTGCCAAGGCCAGACTGTAATACATCACTTAAAATAACAGTACGTTTGCTGTGTTGTTGTTGTTGCTGCAAAAAATCCAGGGCAATGGCCAGCGAATTAACATCAGCATTATAACTGTCATTTATAATAGAACAATTGTTGCTGCCCTGCTTTAGTTCCAGCCGCATTTCTACCGGTTTCAGGTGCTGCATTTTTTCAGCAATGGCTGCAGGCTCCATTTTTAAATACAGTAGTAAACAACAACAGGTAATAGCATTGTTTACGGCAGCTTCATCCGTAAACGGAATTACAAAATCATTATCCGCATTCTGATATCGGTATAGAATATTCGTGCTGCCAGGCTGCCTGGTAATTTTAGTAATAGCTACATTATTTTTGTGCGATTTGCCCCAGCTGAAAAGGGAAAGAGATGGGTTGACTGTTTGTGTAAATATTTTTATAGATGCATCCAGTTGCTCATCATCTGCAGAATAGATTACTATTTCGCTATGCAGGAAAAGTTTTAGCTTCTCATCAATTTTTTGTTGGTAACTGGTAAAGCCTTCTGCATGTGCAGCACCCATAAAAGTAACTGCGCCAAGCTGAGGTGCAATTATTTTTTCCAGCTTTTCCATTTCGCCTGGCTGTGAAATTCCTGCTTCAAAAATAGCCAACGTGTTCGCCTCCGTCATCTGCCAAACACTAAGTGGTACTCCGATCTGAGAATTATAACTTTTGGGATTGCGAACAATATTATATTCAGTATTCAGCAATTGATACAACCATTCCTTTACAATTGTTTTTCCATTGCTGCCCGTAATACCAATTACCGGGTAATTGAATTGTTTACGATGATGTACAGTAATCTTTTGTAAGGCCGCCGTTACATCAGCAACCTGTATAAAGTTTGCATCAGCATATTTTACATGACCTGAAAAACTACTATTTGTAATAAAATTCCGTACGCCTTTCTTATAAAGAGTGTCTATAAATGAATCTGCATTTTTTTGAGGGCTGTTTATGGCAAAGAACAGGCTTTGCTCGGCAAATAATAGTTTACGGCTATCGGTTATTAAATTTTCTATAACAGGATTACTATGCTGCTGTACAGGCGGAGCCTGCAGTATGTTTGCTATATCAGAAAAATGAATTGGTTGCATTTACAAGTTATGTTTATCATTCTATTTAGCTGCTACGAATTTAAATCAGTTCTCTCATTGATTTCACGGCTATTATTATTTTTATAAATTGAAAATAAAACTGACCCACCAATACAAACCACTATCATTATTAAAGATATCCATACAGGGATATGTATCCATTTTTCTACCAGCATTTTGGCACCGATAAAAAATAATACAATGGCAATACCCTGTTGCAGATAATTAAACCGGGCCGCAGCGCCACGTAACAGAAAAAATAAACTTCTAAGGCCAAGTACGGCAAAAATATTAGAGGAATAAATCAACAGTTTGTCTTTAGGGTCAGGGATTATAGAAAAAACTGCCGGAATAGAATCTATGGCAAACACAATATCAATAAGCCCCAGCATAATTACAACCATCATTAATTTAGACAGATATATTTTACCATCAATCTTTAAAAAAAAATTGCCCTTTGGCTCTTTATTACTGGTACGTAAAAACTTTTTCATGAATTTAAATGCCCAGTTATCCTCCGGATCAAATTCATTTTCTTCATCGGAAGTAAACATTTTAACGCCTGTAAAAACCAGGAAGGCACCAAACAGGTACATGATCCAGTCAAAGCGTGCAACAAGTTCACTACCCACTGCTATAAAAATTATCCTGAAAACGATGGCCATTAAAATCCCTAATAACAACACCCGGGAATAATTAACGGGCTTTACTTTAAAGAAAGAAAAAATAATAATGAAAACAAAAATATTATCAATGGATAGTGACCACTCCAGCAGGTAGGCAGATATATATTTTACAGCATCCGTTCTTCCACGCTCGACCCAGATAAATACGCAAAATGCCAAAGACAATAATACCCAGAAAAAAGTCTGCAGTAATGCCATCTTTAAACTGATGACCGCATTTTTTTTGCTTAGTAAACCCAGATCAAGAATTAAGGCTAACAAAATAACACCGCTAAAGACAAGGTATATTAATTGTGTAGT